>JAJFGT010000122.1 GCA_021776015.1 Alphaproteobacteria bacterium | reverse complement strand
ATATAACAAAGCCTCTTCTTTTTTTAAGTGGATTTGTTGTAATTGTGGGGCTTTTTGAAGCTTTTTCTTTTGAAACATTTATAACCTTGTTTGATATAAAAGATTATTTTATTTCAAAGGGTTATGCTGAAAGTGATTTCAAAAATTCAGTAGGAAATCTTTTTGTAAGTGGGATTCGTCCGGGAGGACGATTTTTCCCAGATCCCTTTGATCTTCATAGAATTTCATCTATTTTCTTAGAGCCAATTTCTCTTGGCTTTTACGCCTTTATATCAGGTCTTTATTTTATCTCGATGAAAGATAGATTGCCAAAATTTCAGGTTATATTGGCACTCTTCTTAACATTATTTTTAATTTGGTTTGGTGATGCTCGCATGGTATTGGGAGCTTTAATTGTTGTTCTTCTTGGTCGTATGATGTTTGTACGATTAGATCACCGTTTGAGCGTGTTAATTTTCCCTGTCACATTTATCTTGGGTCTCTTTATTGTATATAGTGGTTTGTTCGATCTTAATGGGGAAGGAATTGGCTCTAGAATTTCATGGACAATGGAAGGCTTAGCTTTGACAGATCTCAATATTTTATTAGGGCTGCAGGGGTATCCAACATTTATGGCTGATTCAGCACTTCTATACTTACTTGGTAATCAAGGCATATTTGGTTTTTTAATCTTTTGGCTAACTCCGATCTTCTTTAAAAGCTCTCTACCAAAGGAGGCACGTATATATATATTTGGTGTAAGTGTCTTCTTAAGTTTTGGGTTTATGCTGTCATATGCTGTTTTTACAATTAAAACGGCAGCACTCTTATGGTTTCTCTATGGGTATTTGATATCTGTTTATACATATAAAGAAAGTCAGACTATTGATAAAAATCCTGTGTGCTAGTCTCGTTCTTACTTTTATATATACATCTTCCGTGGGTGCATATGAATTAAATACACCGCTTCCTCGCCTTCAGGTTGTTGGAAACCATTTGGAAAAACCCGATGGCACGCCAATTACATTGAAAGGGGTCAGTTTGTGTAGTTTATCATGGCATAAACCTCTGGATCTTATTCAAACAGTTACGGATTCGAAAGAAGGATGGAATGTGAATGTCATCCGCCTGCCTGTTCAGCCAAAAGAATGGAACCAATTAGGCGCAAAAACTTATATAGAGGAACGCCTTGATCCTGCGGTTAAACTTTGTAAAGAAAATAATGTTTATTGTATTATTGATTGGCATGCTATCGCAGATTGGAACACACCAGAGACGGAAGAGGCTTTGAAAGGTTTTTGGCAGAATGTTGCGCCCCGTTATGCAGAAGATTCTCATATTCTTTATGAAATTTTTAATGAACCCAAAGCTCCAAGTTCTATAACACGAAGTAATTGGAAAGCTTGGAAAGCGACAGCACAAGAATGGGTGAATGCTCTTCGTATCGATGCTCCAGAGACTATTATACTTATAGGTTCACCCTATTGGAGCAAAATACCTTTTTTTGCTGTCAAAGATCCCTTCGAGGGTCCACAGCTTGTCTATGTTATGCATCTCTATCCAACTTTATTTGCACCCTTATGGAAGGCTCTTTTGGCTAAAGCTTCACGTGAGATTCCTCTATTTATTACGGAGTGGGGATGGAGTTCTCAGAAGCTTAATGCAGAAACACCTTTTTATGGAACACAGAAATCATTTGCAGAGCCGTTACAAGTATATTTGGAGAAAAGACCTCATATCAATTGGACGGCATGGAGTTATGATCCTAAATGTGGTCCTGCCATGACAGGGCAAGATTCTGAAATGGGACGCTTTGTTAAGGATTGGCTTAAGAGCAATACTCTTACTCAATAGACTTTTTTATCAAAAGATTGTAATGCTTACACTTAATTTAGACATTTGCTCTAAAATATGTCATATAGGCGGACGCTAAGGACAATATTGTTCTTATGTATAGCGTAAAAATATCGTTTAACGATTTAAAATATAATGAAATAAGAGTTCCATATGTTGACGAATGACCACATGACACAAAAAAATACTAAAACTAGACCACTTGTAAAGAGAGTGATCAGTAGCATATTGCTTCTGTCTGATGCGATAGCCATCACCCTTTCTTTCTTATTGGCTCTTTTTACAGCAGAATTTTTAAAGGATGTTATTTCTTCTGAAATATATAATAAGGCTCTTTTTAGCTATGGCTCTATTCAAGATCTGTTTTTTATTTGGATGTGTCCCATCGTTCTCTTCCTCTTTTTTATAAAAGGACACTATACACAGCGTGTTCCATGGTGGAGCCAAGTTCAAAATGTCCTCTCCATTTGTTTATTGGCATTAATCCTAGATGGTTTTATGCGTTTTGCGCTTGATATGTCGTTCTCTCGCTTATTAGTGGGACTTAGCTGGGTTTATGTTTTCTTTTTAATTCTAATTATGCGGCAAATTGTATACGTTCTTGCTCGTGGGAAAGGGGTTTGGCGTATTCCAACCGTTGTTATTGGTGATGTTGGAACAGTCACAGATATTCTATTTGCATTCAGCACAGACCATTATACAGGCTATAATGTACAGACAGTGGCATTGCGCGATAAGAAGAGTGATGAATTTGAAGTGGGATCGATTCCAAAAAAATATTCAGAGATTAATATTATTCGTGAGAAAATAGACTATCAAAAATATATAGAAGATAATCTAGATCATTTTTTTGTGATCTCTCTTGAAACATTCCGAGGTGTTGAACGTGATAAGCTTATAAAAGCACTGACAGAGCTTAATGCTCTTTATGCCGTTGTACCCGCTATATCACGTATTAGTTTGATGGAAATGGAGCCACGTCATTTCTTTGGATATGATATTATGCTGCTTCATGCAAAAAATTCTATTTTCTCTCTGACAGGACGAATTTTGAAACGGAGTATGGATATTGTCTTATCTTTAATCGCAATGTTGTGTCTTTTCCCTGTTATATTATCCGTTATGGTCTTACTAAAAATAGAAGGTCAAGGAGGAAGCTTATTTTATGGTGGATATAGAATAGGGCGTCATGGAAGAAAATTTAAATGTTGGAAATTTCGTTCCATGGAACCAGACTCCGATCACCTACTTCATGAATTGTTAGAACGTGATCCCCTTGCAAAATCTGAATGGGATGAATTTCGGAAACTTAAGCAAGAAGATCCCAGAATTACAACAAAGACAGCCCGTGTTATCCGTAAGATAAGTGTTGATGAATTACCTCAGCTTTGGAATGTATTGATAGGAGATATGAGTCTTGTCGGACCTCGTCCTATTTTAGAAGATGAAGTTGAATTGTTTGGGGAATCTATTCATCAATATTATAAAACACGCCCTGGAATTACAGGCTTATGGCAGGTCAGTGGACGAAATGATACAAGCTTTCAGAGACGAATTTATTGGGATAATTGGTATGTTCGTAATTGGTCTTGCTGGGGAGATATTGTTATCATGATTAAAACAGTGCGTGTTCTTCTCGGAAGTTCTGGTTCTTACTAGCTCAACTTTAAGTCTTGAGCTTGTAACAGCTTGATTTCATCTCGTAATTGACTGGCCTCTTCGAACTCAAGATTACTTGCCGCTTCATGCATCTTTTTCTCTAGAGTTTTAATGCGTTGTCTGATTTTATCAGGAGACATTAAAAAACTTTCTTGTGCTTGATCTTTAAGAGCATAAGAATGAGAAAATTCTTCTTTAGGTTCAAATACAGATTCTAATACGTTGCTTAATCGCTTTTTAATACTAGTCGGTGTAATGTTTCTTTCCTTATTATAAGCCTGTTGTTTTGTCCGTCGACGGTCTGTTTCATCAATAGCGCCTTGCATAGAGTTAGTTACTCTGTCTGCATAGAGAATGACTTTGCTGTCGACATTTCGAGCTGCGCGTCCAATCGTTTGAATAAGTGATGTTTTAGAGCGTAAAAACCCTTCTTTATCTGCATCTAATATAGCCATTAACATACATTCGGGAATATCTAATCCTTCTCGGAGTAAGTTAATACCAACTAAAATATCACATAAGCCTTCACGTAGATTTTGAATAATTTGAATGCGTTCCAATGTATCAATGTCTGAGTGCATATAGCGAACTTTTAAACCATGATCATTTAAATACTCCGTCAAATCTTCTGCCATCTTTTTGGTAAGAGTGGTGACCATGACACGCCCTCCTTGGGCAATCACCTTCTGTGCTTCATTCATAAGATCATCAATTTGATGGTGCGTAGGATGAATTTCAATGGGAGGCTCAATCAATCCGGTAGGACGGACAACTTGTTCAGCATATATATGGCCGGCACGATCAAGTTCTCTTTCTCCAGGTGTTGCAGAAATATAAATTGTCTGAGGACGAAGAGCATCCCATTCTTCAAATTTCAAGGGTCGATTATCCAGAGCTACAGGTAATCTAAAACCGTATTCAACTAAGGTGGTTTTACGAGAACGGTCTCCTTTGTACATGGCTCCAATTTGAGGCAACATAACATGGCTTTCATCCAAAAAAAGAAGGGCATCTTGAGGAAGGTATTCAATCAATGTTGGGGGAGCTTCTCCAATTTTTCTTCCTGTTAAATAGCGTGAATAATTTTCAATGCCTTGGCACATGCCCGTTGCTTGGAGCATTTCAATATCAAATTGAGTGCGTTGTTCAAGTCGTTGCGCTTCTAATAATTTCCCTTGTTCTTCAAATTCTTTGAGACGTAATTTTAGATCATTCTTCATGAACATAATGGCTTGTGTAATGGTATGACCAGGGGTGACGTAGTGTGAGTTTGCAAAAATTCGAACGGCAGATAAGTCCGTAAATTTTTCTCCTGTTAACGGATCGAATTCAGTAATTGTTTCAAGCTCATTTCCAAACAGAGAAAAACGCCAAGCTCTATCCTCAAAGTGTGCAGGAAAAAGTTCAACTGTATCTCCTCTAACGCGAAAGGATCCTCGTTCAAAGGTAAGGTCATTCCTTTTATACTGAAGCTCTACAAATTTTGAGATCAGGGCTTGTCTGTCAATATTTTGTCCCTGTTGGAGCTCCAGAGTCATAGAAAAATAATCTTCTTTCGATCCGATTCCATAGATACAGGAGACGGAGGCAACAATGATCAGATCGCGTCGTTCAAATAAAGACCGTGTTGCTGCGTGGCGCATACGATCAATCTGTTCATTGATATCACTCTCTTTTTCTATAAAAGTGTCTGTGCGAGCTACATAGGCTTCAGGTTGATAGTAATCATAGTAGGAGACAAAATATTCAACCGCATTTTTGGGAAAGAAGCTTTTCATTTCTCCATAAAGCTGAGCTGCAAGAGTTTTATTCGGGGCGAGGATAAGAGTAGGGCGCTGTGTCTCTTGTATCACATGTGCCATGGTAAATGTTTTACCAGATCCCGTTACACCAAGGAGAACTTGATCCATAGCATCATTTTTGAGCCCTTTGACAAGATGTTTGATTGCTGTGGGTTGATCCCCTGCAGGTTGAAATTCGGAATGAATTTGAAAGTCATTCTGAGAAGAGTCACTTTGAGTGTCTGTGCTCAATGTATTTACTCACATCCAAGTTTTGTACGTTCTTGTTCTCCACGACGAATAACAGCCGAAGATGTTTGCCCAAATTCTTTATTAAGCTGAGACAAGGACACGCATGCATCGTCTTGACGACCAAGTCCAACAAGAGACAATCCTAGTTTTAAAAGATTATCTGCTGCCTTTGAACCTTTTGGAGATTTTTGATAGGCATCAGCAAATACCCGTGCTGATTTATCGTAATTGTTTTGTACATAATAAGTTTCCCCTAGCCAGTAGCGGGCATTGTGAGCTAAAGACTCCTCTGGGTAAGTTTCAAGAAACAGAATAAAAGAGTCTTGGGCTCCAACATTATCACCATTTTTTAGAAGAGAAAAAGCCTGTTCATAGGCGTCTATAGCATTTGAGGGGAGTGATAGGGTCGGTGCCTTTGTTTGAAGAGGTGTATCGATGATGGGGTTTTTAGGTTGACCTGAAAGATCATGAGTCATCAAATAGGAGGTATTAGGTTGTTCTGTATTTTCTAAATTCGTTGGCACTTGATTTTGAGAGCTCATGTCTTGGATTCGTGTGTTAAGGCTCTCCAAGCTATATTGAAGTTGTTCTATATTACCTCTCAAATTTCGAATTTGTGTTTCGAGATCATTTATTTGTACATCGATTTGAGCTCGGTGCTTTTGATCGTCTTCTATTGCCCCAATCATACTATTTGGGAGCTTTTCTCCCTTGTAAACAGCTTTTGACAATGTCTGTATATCACGCTCAATGTGACTTAAACGATTATAGAGATCGCTTTGTGCAGAGGCTGGAATAGAGGAGAGTGTAAAAAAAGAAAAACAGGTCATAAATATGACCCGTTTAAATATTTTTCTAAGTAATAATTGTACGTTATGAGACATTATATAGGTGAGTCCCTTAATTGTTTAGTTTAGTTAATTGTTGTTACACCACGACGGTTTTGTGCCCATGATGATGAATCATTATCAAAAACAACAGGGCGTTCTTTCCCATAGCTTACAACTGAAACTCTAGATCCTTCAACACCAAGTGCAACAAGGTAGCTTCTCACAGAATTTGCACGACGATCTCCTAATGCTAAGTTGTATTCTCGTGTTCCACGCTCATCGGCATGACCTTCAATTGTAATTGATATATTATCGTACTGCTGTAGCCATTGAGCTTGACGCTCTAAAACAGTTCGTGCATCGCTACTTAGGTTGTAGCTATCATAGTCAAAAAAGACACGGTCTCCAACATTTTCAACAAGGTCCTCTTTAGATCCTGGGATCGCAGATCCTTCGACGCCATATCCTGAGTAACCTGTGCCATCAGCATTCATACCGTCTGAAATTCCTTCTCGATCTGATGTAACAATAACGCCTTCATCAATGGCTTCATTGCTAGAACATGCTGTGATAGATACAGCAAGGATAATCATCATTAAAATACGTAATGGCATTGTTTGTACTCCTGTAGCGTTTAAAAAATGATAATAACGATTCATGGGCAGAATACAGAATAAAGGAACTTCATAAAAAGCACTGAAAGACTGAGTCTAAACGAATCTTCACTAAAGGTTAAATTAAGGGAGTTTCTTAAAAAAACAACCTATAATCATTCTCTCTTTTTAAATGATCCTCTGTTTTTTTAAAGGAAGTTTTGTTTTAGTTGGTTGTATTTTAAATTCAGAGCGGATCGTTTTTATTTAAATAAGACTGTCTTCAAGGTCTTTAATGATATGCAAAGCAGCTTTTGCATCAGCTTGCATATAGGCTTGTTGATTTGTTTGTGCTTCCACGCTGTCAATATAATCATAGAGATATTGAATGGCTTTCTTGTTTTGACCGATTCGTGCATTTAATACACCTGCCTCAAACAGCAAACGAGGATCATCGGGTAAAATGAGACGCATAATACTGATCCTTTGAAGGGCGGAATCAAAATCTTCTCCAGAAATAAGGCGTGTTTTTATATTGTTTTGAAGGCGGGCGAGTATCTCGCGATGCGTCATAGTGTTGTAGTATGCAGATGAAAGTTCTGCATGTGTCCCGACTAAGTCCTTGAGTTTTTCTCGAAGGTCATGGGCTTCCATAATTTTTGCCCCTTCAAAAGGATCAAAGATAATACGTTCTCCTCCTGCTTCAATCCGTAAAAAAACATGTGCTGGGAAATTTAAAGCTTTTACATCCCACCCTAGTTCTTGTGCCACAGAAATATAAAGAATAGAAAGAGCCACAGGCAAACCTTTGCGTCGATCAATAACGGACATTAGGTCTGCATTGTCTAAAAGATCATAATTGTCTGTATCTCCGACATACCCCTCTTGAAGGGCTAGAATTTCTTGTAAAATATTGAGGCGTTCTTCTGCTGTTTGGCTTGGCTTCGTGTGAGCCTTATGACAGGACTCAACGACGCGATCTTTATGGTGTCTGTAGCGATCGATTGAACGACCAGGATGATCCAGTGAGGCAATTAAAAGAGCGGTTTCAAAAAGGTCAATTTCAGCATCTGGTTTCTCTCCAATTTGAGAGAGCTGTAAGAGAATTTTTGATGCATGAGGTTCTATCAGCTCTATGATTCCTTCTTTAGGCTCTTTTATCAATCATTAAGAGGATAAACCTGTACGGATTCTCTTATGCTGGTTGATCCTACAGATGTTCCCGATGAAGTATAAGTGGATGAACCGGCATGAGTTTTAGGCGGCTGTTGGCTCGTTGCCCATTGTCCAGGTGGAGGGATATGTCTGTTTTCTGTGTAAGGTTCTGGTTGTGCCATGGGAGAGAGGTTTTCAGGAGCACCTGTTTTTTTAGAGGGGTGAGGCGAAGTGTACTGATTATAAGTTTCATATTGTTGTACAGATGGTGCTGGTGAAGAATTTAAAGTTTGCTGTGTTAAGGGTTGTCCTGCAAATTTCATGTAGCTAACAACTTCTTTAACACCTGAAATCATTCTTGCCTGATCTATAACACGGTTTAATTCATCCTGATTTTGAGAAACGCCCATAAGATAAACAGTGCCTTGAACGGTATCAATGGAATAATTGATAGATTGGACATTCTTATTTAATGTTAGCTTTGTACGAAGTTGTGTTGTAATCCACACATCTCTTGCGTATCCAGGAATGCCTTCGCTTTCTGAAACACGTATTTCATTAATAACTTGTTTAACACCTGTCGGTTGCCATGCAAGTCGAACAGCCTCTACACGGTGTGAATGATTTTGAACAACCCCTGTAATCAAGACACGTCCTTGATTAACGGTCAAATCTAGTTTTTTATAAATATCAACGTCTTCTTGGAACCAGAGGCTATTAATTTTTGTTTGAATGGTAAAGTCAGAGACAGCTCTTGGTATGCCTCCTTCTTTCGCTGCTTCAATACCTGTTTTAGCTCCAGCACCAAGTGCTACTCCAAAGGCTGTGCACCCTGAGTTTAAAGCCATAACAGAAATAAGTCCTACAATAGATAGTATTTTTTTAGACTGCATTTTAATTAGCCTTTCAGGGTAGTTTTTGTGAGAGTATCTTTGATTGCGAATCGTTTAAAAGTGGATTCTATTATGCTAAAAATTATCTCAAGATGTCCATGCATTCACGAGATGTTTGATATAAAAAGGTGGGGATATAATAATGGCATCGAAACGAAAACTATCCATATGCGCTCCATTTGATGTTTTTTCTTTCATCAGAAAATACTCTGCTGCACGGATAATCCGTTTTTTTGAAGTTTCTGAAATAGACAGAATTCCTTTTTCATAGGAGGGGCGATGCTTTACTTCTACAAAAATGAGTGTCTTATTCCTTACTGCTATAATATCAATCTCTCCTACCGGAGTTTTATAGCGTTTCTCTAGAATCTTATATCCTTTCAAACACAAAATAATAGCGGCAAAACGCTCAGCCCTTAGACCACTTTGATAGTGGGTTCTTTTATTTGTTTTTGATATGGAGGGCATATTCATAGACTTTTTTCTTTGACCATCCAGACTGTAGCATGACGGCTTGAACAGCATCTTTTAAGGACAGGTGTTTTTCATTTATAGCATGTTGGAGGAGCTCTGTAATCTCTATGTCACTCCAATCTTGCTTCGCGTCTTGTCCTGCAAGTAAAAGGACGACTTCACCTTTAAGAGGAGGTCTTTCATGGAGTTGTTCGAGGAGGTCTTTAGCAGAGCCAGAAAGCGTTTCTTCAAATAACTTTGTAAGTTCTCTAGCAATGACAACGGGTCGGTCTCCCATTATATCTTGAATGATGTGCAGGGTTTCTTCTATTCTTTGGGCTGTTTCATAGTATATCTGTGTAACAGGCGTGTCTTTCCATTGAGATAAATAATCATGACGTGCTTTTTTCTTTGTAGGGAGGAAACCAAGAAAAATAAAACGATCCGTGGGAAGTCCTGATAGCTGTAAGCCTGTGAGGGCGGCATTCGCCCCTGGAATTGATGTGATATAGAAGCCTTTATCGCGGCAATCTGTGATAAGTTTGTACCCAGGGTCTGCAATTAGAGGTAATCCAGCATCACTACATAATGCAACAGATTCTCCTTGTTCTATACGTTTCAAAATCTCTGAACGAATATGAGTATCACTGTGATCATTATATTTTATTTTTTTAACCTGAATACCATAGTGATGTAATAATTTACCTGTTATACGGGTGTCTTCACAGGCCACGACATCAACAGACGCGAAGATTTCTAAGGCATGTAAGCTGATATCTTTGAGGCAACCAATGGGCGTTCCTATAAGATAGAGGCCTGCTTGAAGAGGACGCTCTTGAATATTGATCTTAATAGATGTCTGCTCGGTCTTGTGTTTCATATCATCCAGCATTAAGAATAAATATCATATTCAAAGACCCATGTCTTTATTGTATTTGATCCTATTATTTTAAGGAGTTTCTATATAATGGCCATTTTCTTACAAGACAATAGATTTGCTAAAAAAACCGTCGCAATGATTCAAAAATTGAATACCTACAGAATCGGCTGTGGGCTTGTTTTAGGCGCGATGTTTATTTTAGGGAGTTGTGCTCAGCCATCCTCTCAATGGAAAGGGGCAGGGACGGGGATAGGAACAGGACAATCTGCCATTATTCCATCTTCAGAACTATCTGGATCTCAACAGGGAAGAGCGCCAGCTCCTGTGACTGTATCTCTTCTTGTTCCATTATCTGGTCAGGGGCATGATCTTGGGCAAGCCATTCTTAATGCCGCACAATTGGCCGTGTTTGATATGGGGTATCCAGAATTTAAACTGATTCCACGAGACACAAATGGAACAGCTGCAGGGACACAAATTGTTGCACAAGATATTGTGAATAATGGAACGGATTTAATTCTTGGCC
>JAJFGT010000121.1 GCA_021776015.1 Alphaproteobacteria bacterium | reverse complement strand
TATTGATTTGAATGATAAAACACCTCATATACGTGCAATGGCTATTTTAAGAATGCTTTCTAGTATGCAATTTCGTTGGAAATTAGAAAAAGCTGTTGGTCTTACAAATTGGATTGTTCACTATCTAGCTCCTGTTCTTCTTGAGAGATTGCATGATAGAGTACTAAGAGAAAAAGTTTCTGCACAATTGATTACGTTAGCAGGGAATGGAAATATTGTAGCAATTGCTTCTTTATTTGAAAAAGATACGACTCTTCTGCAAGATAAGACATCCCACACTGAGGCTATGACAATGTATCAAGATCTGCTTCAGCAGGAAAAGGTTTTAGATTACAATATTAAACATAATAAGTGGTATGGGCAGGGAACAGGACGGGAAGTTGCGGCGATTGTGTCAGCCTCTCTTTCTTTTGTTATCGTTCTTATAACCTTGTTTATGTTTTTTGGTGAAATGTTATTAGTGAGTTAAAAGTTTAAATGAAAAAAATAATCTATATTCTCTTGATTGCTCTTGTCTCTCTCATAATATTGCCTACTAGTTTTCTTTTCTTTGTTGGTATGATGCCGACACTTGCTGCATTTTTAATTGATAAAACAAAGCAGCAACTTAAAGCGATGACAGTTGGGTGTCTTAATTTTGCAGCTTGCTTTCCTTATTGGTTAAGCTTGGTGTCATCCGGACATACGTTTGAACATACATGGGATATTTTATCTCCGATGAGTATGAGTGTGATGTATGCGGGCGCAATTTCTGGATATATGGTTGAATGGGGAGTTTCGTTAGCAGTCGCCACCCTTATGGTACAAAAGGGGCGGGGGACTCTTAGATCCATTCAAAAACAAAAAGAAAGATTAATCGAACGATGGGGGGTTGAAGTAACAGGAAAGTATCATTTGGACGCTGAGGGGTTCCCTATACTTGATCAAGATAAGATTCTTTAGAAAATAAGAATCCATAAAATTTGAAATAAATACAGCCTTAAGTTTATATGTTAACCTCATGAATTTACTATAAAAATAAAAAGATAAACCTTTATCTTCTTTTAACGATTCGTTAGACTCTTATGACGTATCCTGAATGTGTAGTGGTTAGGAACGCTCTTACAAAAATTAATAAATTATCTTAATTAAGGAGAAAAAATATGCTTACGAAACTTTATACATATGTGCAGGCCTATATGGTGAAAGAGGATGGCGCAACAGCCATTGAATACGGATTGATTGCAGCAGGTATTGCTGTGGCGATTGCAGCAGTGGTCTTTATTGTCGGAGATGACCTTGAAGCTCTTTTCACAGGTATAAGTACAGAGCTTCAAACAGCCCCATAATGGTTTGATACTGAAAATAGAATAAAACTGGAAATCCTCTGCTTTTTAAAGTAGAGGATTTTTATATTTTATAGAAAAAAATAAGAGTAGTAAGAGTAGTATGTCTATCTATATAATATTCAAATAAAATTATTTAGAGTTACACCTTATGTATTTATATGGAAATCTTAAGAGTATTAAGTTTTTAATCTGTATTTTTTAAAAGGGCGGACAATATATTATGATCATAATAAACAGTCTCTTTATATTATCTATTATCCTTTTAACATTTATGGCGTGTGTTACGGATTTACGTGGGATGAAAATTCCTAATATGATTCCTTCTTTTATTATGGGCTTATTTATCTCTTATATTGCATTTAGCACAATATTTGTAGGGGTAGAATTATCACACTTTTATGGATGTTTTCTAGTTGGGTTTGGAATCTTTCTCCTGACATTTATTTTCTTTGCACTCAATGTTTTCGGAGCAGGAGATGCAAAATTAGCAACTGCCCTCGCTTTTTGGATTGGTTTGAAGGGGGTTGGAGCCTATTTATTTTTTATGGCTTTAGCAGGAGGTGTTTTAGGCCTTATAGCTATAATCGTAATGAAAAAGGGAGTGCCCGAAAAGTGGCAGAAAGGCTGGTTAAAAATCTTATCTGAAGGGCGATCTGATGTTCCATATGCTGTTGCAATTTTTTGTGGATTGGTCGCAGGATTTACGCAGACAGAGATCTTTTATTTTTAATAACTTAATTAAAAACATCAAAAGCAATCTTTCATTTAATAAATTTTAATTTTTGTTCTGTTATGATATTGTTGTAAGGCGAGTTCGTGCGCTTCATGGGGATCCTCCCAATTTTATATAGTATTTAAACTTTTTATCTTTTGTTTAGGCATTACTTATGAATAAAAATATACTGATTGTCCTTGGTGGAGGTTTTTTAATGGCTGTATTGGTCGCTCTTATTGTGAGCTCCAGTCTAAAAAAAGAACCTGTAATGAATGACAATACAATACAAATTCTTGTTGCAACAAAGAAGATGGAAACTGGATATACTCTAAAAAAGGGTGATCTTAAATGGCAAACATGGCCAGAATCAAACTTATTTGAAGGATTGATCCAAAGGACAGAAAGTCAGACACCTGAAGCCGCTCTAAAGGGCCGTCTTCGTCGGGTTATTCATCAGGGAGAGCCAATGTTACAGTCGTCGCTTCTCTCAAAAACACAAGGAAATATTGTAGCCTCTTCATTAAAGGCTGGGTATAGAGCTGTTGCAATTAATGTATCTGCAGCCTCTATGGTCGGAGGTTTTATCAATCCTGGAGATTTTGTAGATATTATTTTAACGCATAAAATTAGACTTGTCGGAGATGATCAGGTCAATGTTCAAGATACAATCCAGAAATATGCAACAGAGACAATCCTTGAGAATGTAAAAATTCTTGCGATTGATCAAAGAGCGACTATGGATGACAAAGATAGTGCCAAAGTTGGACGGACAGTGACAATTGAGGTTAATGTTTTAGGGGCAGAGACCTTGTCTCTTGTGAGTCAAATGGGAGATTTAAGTCTTTCTCTTCGTGGTGTTGGTGATGAAGAGAGAGTAACAGATGATCCTTCTTATCGGGCCTCTACAGATGTAAAAGTCAGCGAAATTTTACAAGAGATTGTTAAAAGAAGTCAGACTGGTGGTGGTAAGCCCAAGGAAATTCGTATTTATTCTGAAGATGGTATTGAAAGCATCCAGATCAAAAAATAGGATAAGAGATAGAGATGATAAAATTTTTAAAAGTAATACTATTGATTATGACGGTGACATTTGTTTGCATTACAAGTGTACAGCAAGGTTTTGCAGCAAAAGACACTCTACAGCCTCTTAAAAAAGATCTTAAAGATCCTACTCTTTCTTTGACATTGGGAAAGGCGGAGATTTATGAGATAGATGGCCGTGCAGCTGATGTTTTGGTTGCAGATCCTTCTGTTGCTGATGTTGTCGCTATTCAATCGAACCAGCTTTATATTGTAGGTGCAAGATTAGGTGATACAAATATTATTACATTGGATGAAGATGGAAATGTTATTTCTCGTTTAAATGTTCATGTGCGGATTGACACAGAGACAATCGAAGCAATGGTGCATCAGTTATTTCCAACAGAAACAGATGTTCGCGTTCATGCCACGACAGATCAGGTTTATTTGACAGGTGAGGTTGCAAACCCTTCCATTGCCCATAAGATTTCTCGCTTAGTTTCTGCTCATGTTCAGGAAATACAAGGAGATGGCGGAGGTGGAGACACTGTTGATGAGATTATTGAGAATCTTTTAGAGGTGCATGGAGAACAGCAGGTGATGCTTCGTATGCGTATTATGGAAGTCTCCCGTGATATTATTAAAGAGCTTGGTATTGAAACCAACTTAAATGCTACACTTGCAGGAGGTGTTAATGATTTATCAAGTCAGATTTTAACAACATCGCAAGGTCTTACGCAAGATCCTTTGGGAGTGGGGCGTGTTCTTTGGGATACAAGTCTTGGAGGGTTGGGAGTTCTTGATACGCTTGTGCGTGCTTTAGAACAAGATAGTTTAATTAACATTCTTGCGGAGCCAAATTTGACAGCCGTATCTGGAGAGCAAGCTGGGTTTTTAGCAGGAGGAGAGTTTCCTGTTCCAACAGGTCGAGATAGAGACGGAAATATTGTTGTTGAGTTTCGGGAATTTGGGGTTTCGCTCAATTTTGTACCTATTGTCATGTCAAAAGAGCGCATTAGTCTCCGTTTGAATACGGAAGTTTCTTCTCTTGATTTTGCACAGGGTATTACACTAGCCAATGTAAATGTTCCTGGGCTTGATATACGAAGAGCGTCAACAACGATTGAGCTTGGAAGTGGATCAAGTTTAATGATTGCCGGCCTTCTAAAATCAGAGGCTGTTAAAGCTATGAGTGGTTTACCTGGGATTCGTAGTGCCCCTATTTTAGGAGATCTTGTATCATCACGAAGTTTTCAACGTGAAGAAACAGAGCTTGTAATTATGGTTACACCCTATCTCGTAAAACCATTCGCTGATCAAAAACAAGCTAATTTTGTACAGCA
>JAJFGT010000013.1 GCA_021776015.1 Alphaproteobacteria bacterium | reverse complement strand
AGACGCTCGTTTTAAGATGATTATGGCAGGCGCTCAACCGTTGATGGAAACATCAGTTGAAGATTTTTAGGATGTAATCGGATATGAGAATTCTTAAAACTCTTAAAGAGTTACGAGCCTACAGAGAATTTGTTAAAGGTTCGATTGGTTTTGTGCCTACGATGGGTGCATTGCATGAAGGACATCTCTCTTTGGCACAAAAATCTATAGATGAAAATGATGTCACAATTGCAAGTATTTTTGTAAATCCAGCACAGTTTGCACCGAATGAAGATTTTGATAAATATCCTAGAACATTTGAAAAAGATGCTCAGCTTTTAGAGGATTTAGGAGTTGATGCTATTTGGGCTCCATCAGTCTCTGAAATTTATCCCAATGATTTTAAAAGTACTGTGCGTGTCTCTGGAATTTCTGAAATGTTGGAAGGTGTGTCTCGACCTCACTTTTTTGAAGGTGTTACAACAATTGTGAATAAGCTTTTCATGCAGGTTCAGCCCTCTCGAGCCTATTTTGGAGTAAAAGATTACCAACAATTACGCGTCATTCAAAAAATGGTTGAAGATTTTAATATCCCTATTGAGGTTATAGGCTGTCCTGTAATCAGGGATGAAGAAGGACTAGCCTTGTCTTCTCGTAATGTTTATTTAACGCCTACAGACTTGGCTATTGCGCGACAGTTGAATGTGATTTTGGAACATGCTTCTGTCCTTGTGAAATCCATGAATGTTCAAGAGGTAGAAAAACAGCTCGAGAATGATATTCTGAAAGCTGGATTTGATAAGATTGACTATATCACCTTAAGATCAGCACAAACTCTTGAAGAAATTAAAACAGTTACGGATCAAGAGATTCGTGTTTTGGTCGCAACTTATCTGGGTTCTGTTCGTCTTATTGATAATCGAGTTGTTATTTGAGATAAGATTATTTTGGATAGATGGCAGTAATGATCTCTGCTTGTTTTTTAAAAAACTCAGTCCGTGTGTCCTTAAGAGTTTCTTCCCATGTATCTAAGTCTGTAGAGCTTGGGATTTCATAAAAAGGCTTGTACGCGTACGGAGTTTCCTGGTCCCATTTCTTGAGTGTTTTAAAAAGAGTTAACGCACGGGATTTTTTGGACAAAACCCACCCTGATAAACCTTGTGAGGTTGTTTGAGCCAAAGATAAAGTCTTTTTTGCAGGATGATTTATGTGTCGAGCGCGTATCCCACTCTCATTGATAATAGGCCAACGGTTCATATCAAACTGAGCACGTAATTGTGAAGCATAGAGATAGAGAGCTGCTTTCTCTTTGTTGTTTTGTTTTAAAAAATAGTCTGCTGCTAAAAGTAAAACCATTGGAGATGCCGTTGCTGGATCCTTTTCAAGTTTTTGAATGGCAAGAGATTGCTGTGTTGCATCACTGCTAATAAGAGATTGTAAATAAGGCCATTCCTTCAAAGAGTCTTCCTCAACAAAATAGGGTCCTTTTTTTTCACCTTCTCGTATATCCGCCCCTATAATAATAGGTTTTATAACAGGAGATGTTTTTATAATAACCTTCTCTTTATCACCGTCTTCAGGGATGGGATCTTTTAAAGGAGGAGGAGGAGAACCTATAGTAATATGTTTCATCCCTTTTATTTTTGAATCAAGTGGCTGAGCAAAGACATTTGATCCAAAAAAACAGAAACTTATAAATACAAAAAATATGATGTTATTCATGTGATTTTAAATGAGTGTTTGTGAGTGCAATTAAGTGACTAAGTGACTGTTGAGGGCGTGCCCCAAAATGGAGAAGAGCATCATTTGCACATAAAGAGGCAAGATGCCCACATTGTTCAAGAGAAAAATCATGGAGAATACCATAGAGAAATCCACCTGAAAAATGATCACCTGCACCACAAGTATCAATAGGTGCTAGAGAATGATTTGTAACATTTACTTTTGTAATTTCACCATCTTTGAAAATATAGGCACCATTTTTTCCTAATGTAATGGCACCTGCTTTTTTGATGGGAGCTAAATATTTCACTATATCTAGAATATTTGTTCTCGGAAAACAGGTGAGAGCCTCTTCTTCGTTAAAAATAACAATGTTTGTTCTTTTTAAAAGCGTTTGAACTGCTTGAGGGAAGTCTCGAATAACACTGATATCCCCACAATGGAAAATAGATAAATAATTTTCTTGGTCTATCTCATTTAAAATAGTTTCAAATGTGTCCTTCATATGGGGAGAATAGAGTGCATATCCATCAAGATAAATAAGCCTGCTTTTTTGAAGAGTCTCCATATGAATGTCATTCAGACCCATTTCAGTACCAATCCCATAATAAGATGCAAAAGTTCTCTCAGCATCAAGTGTTGTGAGACAAAAAATTTGAGAGGTGTCTTCAGAACTATTGGATATGGGAGAAAGGGGATAGTCTATATTTGATTCTTTTAACCCTTTTAAGATAGTGCGCCCTCCCATGTCATCGGCTAGACGTCCCATAAAGGCTGATTTTCCTCCAAGTTCTGAAATAATGTGGGCTACATTTGAGGCGGCTCCCCCTAAATTATAGGCAATAGATGGGAAAAAAGATAAGAGTTCATTCTTTTTTTCTTTATCAATAATGATTTGGTGTGACTTATCAAGAGAGAGGTGCGTAAGCACATCGTCATCAACAAAAGCTATAAGATCCAAGCAAGGATTCCCTATTCCTGTAAAATCATACATAAGAACGATTTATACCTGTAATGCTATGAATTGACAAATTAAAATATACGAAATGATATTACAATTATGAATCAGAAGAAGAGAGTTGATGAGAAGGAGATTCAGATGAGTCTACTTTTTTATGAATTTCTTCAAGATCTTTCTCAAGCCGCTTAATATCCTTTAGACTTTGGCGGAGTTTTGAACGGTTTTTTGAACCACCGAAGAAAACCATAAGTCCTCCCCAAAAGAATCCAAGAGACATAGCAGCTAAAATAACTGCATAGAGAGGCGTCTCATATAATTCGTGAAAAGGGCTCCAATGTACGGGAACAGACTCAAGATTACTGATACTGAAAG
>JAJFGT010000120.1 GCA_021776015.1 Alphaproteobacteria bacterium | reverse complement strand
ATTACTTAACAACGTCTCAAGCTGTGTTACTAATTCTTGAATGTCTTCCTCAATAACAACAAGCCGTTCAACAGAGGGAGAAATTGTAGATAAATAAGTATGAATATCTTGGACTGAACCTTCTAATCGATCAAATCGTTTATTCTCATTCTTGATTTTTTCATCAAACAATCGTTCTATCTTTAATCCTTTAGATCTCATTCCATTTTTTCCTATCTCTGAATGATAGGAAATCATATGAGGTGGCGGCGAGATATCAGATCTTCCTTTGGTATTACCAATTGTTGTTTGTGGAGACTCTACAGAAAATCCATCATGAGAAGAGGCTGATTTCGCAATTTTCCTAGCATCATTAACAGAAACATCTGTTACTAATTTCTCGTGACGCACATCTGATCCTATTTGAGTGTGAGGCTTATTAGAATCTGATTTAATCATAGAGGTCATATTACAACCCGATACGAAAAGAATCACAGAGAGAAGCAAAAAAGGAATGGCCAAAGAGTGAAGTATAGCCTCTTTTGGCATACTCCCTACTTGTCCGCTCTTATAGCCTGACCTTAACTCCATAAACGCTTGTCCTTACCGAATCGGTAGAAGAAAAATTGATACTCGACTTTTAGGATATAATTTTATTGGAGATCGGTCAATTTCCCTTTTTAAATAAGATTTTAATAGATGGGGACAAATAGCTATTGATCCAAAGAAACCTCATCATAAACATTCCCTTTTGTTTTAGATAATCCATTCTCAACATATCTAAGATGAATAGATCCCGCTCCTTGAGGAATATATTTCAAAGGTAAGCTAACCTGACGCTGCGAAATATCAGTGAATACATTCATATTATCTATATAACCGATCCGATCCGTTTCTGAATATCCGTCCGGTTTCCAAATTGCTTCTAGAAAACCGATCGTACTCTGATTTCCATTTCTTTCAATTGTCATACGGAGCTCAGGCTTTCCCGTATTCGTTTTACTTGTATCAGAAATAAGATTAACATTTTTTAATTGAGCCGTACTACTAAGCCCTCCATGGCGCACAAGAATGGGAATAGCGACGCCAACATTCATCTTCATAGAGATACTCATTCCATTATCTTCATCTGAAGATGATGGTGCATCAAGATCAGCAAAACGAAGAACCTTTATATGAAAACGATACTCCCCCTCTGCAAGGTCAGAAGGTTTCCTTAAAGACACGCGAATCTTTTGTCGCCCCATAGAAGGGAGTGTAAATTGACGAGGAGAGAATCTCACAACCTTATTTGGATCAAAATTTATATCCAAAGGCACATCAAGTGTTTTATATGTCCCGTCTTCATTCTGACGATACGAAAGAACATCAACCCTAAAGGTCCCTTCTGTATCAAAAAGATTAAGAACTGTAAGCTCTGCACTCCGATCTCGTGTATCCATTATAATTTTACGAGGAATAATATCCACGCGTGCCTGTGCACAAATGGGAAAAAGCATCAAACATAACAAACTAAACACAAACAAACGATTCATAGGAAAATCCTCTCTATCTTAAATCTACTTAATTCTAATTGACTCACTGTAAAACAGTTTGAGAAAAAGAAAAGCCCCACTCATTCAAAATGAGCAGGGCTTCTCAAAAATATTTTTAAAGATACTTAATATTAGTAAGAAAAGACGACGTCAAATCCACCAGCATAAGCACCATCACCATAAGCACCGGCACCAGCCAATGTTGTGATAGACGCTCCAATATCAAGCGTGTTAACTCCTCCACCGAAAGCAGAGTCAAAGACAACAATGAATGGAACAGCCGCAACTTGAGCCGCATCAGCACCACCATTATAGCTTGTAAAGAATGTATCCAATGTAAAGCTGTTTGCTCCATTCAAAGGATTCACAACGTTATTGATTTCAACGTTAACATTCACACCATTGGCACCATCCTGAACAGTAATCTGAGCAGCTGTTGCAAGGGCGTTATCGACAACAGCTATAAGAGCTGTACCCCCACCAGTTGTTGGTGCAGCTAATGTTCCGTCTGTTCCCATAGCGACAGCCGCTGTTAAAACAGGATCCCCAACAGCCGCAATTGTTCCCCAATTCAAGTTAGAGGCGGCAGCAAGTGTTAAGGTGTTTTGAACTGTCACATCAGCTGTAATAGCCTGTGTTTGTGCCTGAGCTGATCCCGTGGCAATCGTAAGTGCTGCAATAGACACAGCAAGAAATTGTGTTGTTTGTTTAAAGTTCATTTTGGTCTCCTTCCAAATGTTTGGTTTTTTGTGTAATTCTTACGCAGATAGAGCTTTCTCAGAATAATATAATTATATTTAAGAAAACCTAACCAACAATTTATAGCACAGCTTAAAATATAAAAAAAGCCTACTTTTAATGTTTTACAAGTAAATACATTCTAATCCACACCCACCGTAGAGAATGCCTTTAACTTGATTTCTGCATAACCATTTCCATTATCATAAGCTGTAACTCCTAATATATTGCTAAGATTCTAAGAAAATCGTATGATTATAATTCTTCAGGCATATTCATGTCTAAAATTTACACTCAAAAAAACTTAACAGGTCTCTAAAACTCGCTTTGAAACCGTTCCGTACCTTTGTAAACATACTAACCGTCACGACATGCACAACATTTATGTCGGTTGATTCGTTATGCGCACGAACATCATCACAACCTATCCCCGAATCAGATTTGAGAGAGCTTGCAACTCAATTTGTAAATCGTATTGGATCAAAAGAATCAAAAGATACATTAAGCCTTATCCCCGATGGAGAACAACTTCTCTTTCGTCCTAAAATAGGGAAAATTCTCTATGATATGGATATATTAGCCATCAAACAGCGTGGTGATATTTATATCTCTTTTTATGATCTGATTTCTGTTTTTGAATTCCCTATCACTTATGATGAAGAAACGGGAACAGCCTTTGGATGGTTTTTAAGAGAAGACTGGGCCTTTAAACTCGATGTATCAGACAAGAAGGTTTTTTCTAAGGGACGCGAAATACTCATCCACGATGACAGTACCTTCCAAGAAGGAGGCGAACTCTATATTAAAAGAGACTCTCTCGAACAATGGTTTGATATGAGATACGAACTGGACTTATCCCAACAATACATAAAGGTCTTTAGTGAATACCCTCTTCCCAAAGTTGCACAGCACCACAGGCAACTCAGAGATGGGCAAAGATCAAGAGCATCAAGAATAGCACGCCTTCCTCGTAAAAATGTTACCTATGATAATTTTGATCTTAATATTGCAGACATATCTCTTCGCTCTTCCTATAGCAAAAAACCAGACTCTCCAAATGTATTAAGGCATAGAGGTTCTGTCGCTCTCGAGGGAGAACTCCTACAACACAGCGCCTACGCCTTAACAACTGTGGACAACCGATTAGGGCTTAATACCGTGACCGCTCGCCTCAAAAAAGAAAGTGAAGACCCAACTCTCTTAGGTCCCCTGAAAGCAAGATCTTATACAATAGGGGATTCCTCCACGACACGCGTCCCACTGACGGGGCAATCATCCCAAGAATTTGGTGTCAATATTAGTAACAATCCTCTTACCAATACTGATTTTGAAACAACCAAGATTGAAGGAGATGCCATCCCTGGGTGGGATGTAGAACTCTACAGAAATGGAGGCCTCATCTCTTCACAAACTGTAGATGATGGAGGCCGTTACCAATTTGAAAATATACAACTTTTCGGAGGAGAAAATACATTTGAGCTCTTTTTCTATGGTCCACAAGGAGAAATTCGAGCAGATTCTTTGCACATTCCCGTGACAGCAGCTCTTTTATCAACCCAAAATAATACATATGAATTTTCAGCC
>JAJFGT010000119.1 GCA_021776015.1 Alphaproteobacteria bacterium | reverse complement strand
AATGCAAAGTAGACATTAGAGTTTACCATCATCTTTCAGGATTTATAAACAGTGGTGATTGTTAAATAGATGTTTTTTCTACGTTAATGAGCTCTTGTAATGGGGGTGTTATAAATGCTCCTTTTTTAGTTATGATGCCATAGGGCATACTGGGAATAAAATCTTTGAGGGAGCGAGTTCCAATATTATAATCATGCTTAGGGTCATAACATAGTGATGAAACAATTGTGAAGGTCTCTGTTGTGCGTACAAAAGATTTAAGAATTTCCCAGTCAATATTTTCAATCTCTGCGTAAATTCCAACATTGTATTGTTTAATAATGTCCTCAAAAAAAGGAACTGTAATAAAATTACTATCAAGTGTTTTGACGGTTTCGTAATGGCTAATATCAGATAATGCGAAATTTTCATTTACAATAAGAGGATGTTGTTTGTGCGCAATTAAAATAACATCAAATATTCCAATAGTGTGAGATTCAAATTCTTCTGGAAGATGGTCAATTGTTCCAATAAAAGCCTGTATATCGCCTGTTTTTAATAGAGTGAGAGCTTCATTTCTGTTTTTCATGAAAACTTTTATATTAAGGTCAGGGAAAGTCTTTTTGCAGGATTTAAGAAGGCTTGGGATGAGGTAGTGCATACTGGCGTGATTGGCTGCAATCTCTAGTTTTGAAGAGAGATCTTTTTTGAGTTTATCTTCAAAAAGTTGAGGGAGGGTATCAATGGCTTCAACATGTTCAGATATGGTCTTATATAAGATCTTTCCTTTTTCTGTTATCTCCATTCGAGGGCCATTTCGTGTAAAGAGCTCTGTGTTTAAATCCCTCTCAAGAGACTGTATTTGAATAGAAACAGAGCATTGCTGGAGTCCCATTTTTTGGGAGGCTTTAGACACAGATCCCAGTTGAACTGTGTGGTAAAACCCACGAAGTTGCTGAAATCTATTGCTTTTGTAGTAGAAATTATCTTTTTTGGCCATGGGTATTATTATAATCAATAATAAATATTAATACTATTAATTTTTTAAATAATTAAAATTATGGCAATTATTGTTTCTGTGTTTTATCAGAGGGAGCAATAAACTATGAGACAGTATACTCGCAATTTTTTTCGTCATGCGGCGCATAAGAGTAAAGATGTCACCTTAGAATTTCATACGCATGTGGATGCCGTTGGAGTATTGTCTTCCAATGCACTAGAGGATCTCTTGTCTTTAGGTTTTGAGGCCTATAATTTTGATTACGTGAGGGGCTCTCCTTTAGATATTACACATTCTGATCTTGTTGTAAGAACAGGAAAGAATAGAGAAAAGGAAGAATGTATTTTTGTCCTTAATTACAAAACAGGAGATATTTCAGAGGCGCTTCAAAAAGGTGAGGAGTCCTGTAATATCCTAAAACGACATAAGGCAAAGGGGTATTTAGAGATTGAACAAGTCTATAATTTACCACTCTCTAATAAGGCCTTTAATCAAGATAGATTTAATCATTATTTTCCTGAAATTAGTAATGAAAGGCCTTTGTCTGCAATTTTGAATGGACGAAGACGAGCTTTACCATTTAAGGCTCAGAAGGGGCCTCTTGCCATGTTCAATGATATTGCACATGGACAGCCACAGTTACGAGGGGACTTTTCTGCGGGGGAGATTCACTTAACCATGCCCCGTACGATTAATAAGCAGGTAGCAAGCAATCAAGGTTTGATAGAGGCTCTTTTTGCCATTGGATTTTATGGTCCTGATGTTCCTAAATATATGAAAAATTCATCAGGTGAGCTTATCTATTGCTCTGAAAGTGGATACCCTCAAACATTAATTGACATGCCTTTAACAGTGAGTGCCTCTAATATGCGTGTATTACGAACATTCACAAATGCAACGACACGCATGATAGAAGATATAGGTTGGTCGGATAATTCTGCTTTAACAAGTTCTTATCCGTTTCAGTTAAAATTTGAAATTATGTTGGGGCATCATTGGTTTGATGTGAGTGATCCCAGTTCTATTTACAGAGATGTTTTGTATGATACGTTATTCGATCCTCAGCAGAAAAATATTCTAACTGAAAGTAGACGAGGAAAAGTTGCGGGTTACTCCCTTTCTTCGGCATCTTGTCTATAAAGAGAGGTGGGATCAATACTTGAAAAAAGGAATGAAGAGTTCTATAGATGTGTCTTCAAAAGGGCAATAAAGCGATGGCAGAGAAAAAAAGTAAAAAGACAGCTATGATTAGCACGGATCAAACGGTCAGTGATAATCGTCGTGCCAAATTTGACTATCACCTTGAACGCGTTATAGAGGCAGGAATCATGTTAGAGGGGACAGAAGTAAAGTCTCTTCGTATGGGGCAATGCAATCTCACAGATTCTCATGCGGGCGAGAAAGAAGGAAATATTTATCTTTTTAATGCTTATATTCCTGAGTATCAAAAAGCAGGTCCTAAAGCTCAGCATGAAACACGTCGTCCTCGTTTGCTCCTCCTAAAGAAACGGGAAATTGCTAAGCTCATTGGAGAAGTTTCTCGAGGGGGGTACACGCTGATTCCAACAAAAGTTTATTTTAATAAAAAAGGACTGGCAAAGGTAGAGCTTGCTCTGGCTAAAGGAAAACAACAGCATGATAAACGAGAAACGATTAAGCAACGAGATTGGGATCGCCAGAAAAGCCGTGTTCTAAAGGGGCAAGGGGATTCAGGAGAGTAAGCCCCTCTTTTTGTTTGTTTGGCGTTGGATTTACTGCTACTAAATAAGATATGTCGATTTCACCACGGTTTTTAGATGATATACGAGGGCGCCTTACGCTCTCAGAGGTTATTGGTAAACATGTTAAGGTCACGCGTGCGGGGCGTGAGCACAAGGCCTGTTGCCCATTTCATAAAGAAAAAACGCCTTCCTTTACCATTAATGACCAAAAACAGTTTTACCATTGCTTTGGGTGCGGGGCTCATGGTGATGTCATCGGCTTTAGGATGCAGCATGATAATCTCTCTTTTGTTGAAGCTATTGAAAGTTTGTCGGCACAAGCGGGTCTGAAAATGCCAACGCCCGATCCTGCCTTTGTTCAAAAAGAACAGCATGATAAGGGTGTATATGAGCTTGTAGAAGAAGCAAGCAAGTGGTTTCAAACACAGCTCTCTGAAACATCCCATAAAGATGTTTTAGAGTATATGGTTAAACGAGGCATTCGACACTCTTCTATTGAGTCTTTTCGAATTGGTTATGCGCCGCCTGATGGGCAAGCATTACGGTCTTTTCTACGAGAGAGAGGTTTTTCTGATCAGCAGATGATTGAAGCGGGTATCTTGAGGGCTTCTAATAAAGAAAAAGGGGAGCCTTACTCTTTTTTTCGTGATCGTGTCATCTTCCCTGTAGCGGACAGGAGAGGGCGTGTTGTTGCTTTTGGAGGACGTGTACTGCCAGAGAATATGCGCCCCCCTCAACAGGGAGATTTTGTTCCTCCTAAATATATTAATTCTTCCGACACTCCCCTTTTTCATAAAGGTCGTATGCTGTTTGGCGAGTCTCATGCGCGACAAGCGACGAGAGATGGACACACACCGATTGTTGTAGAAGGATATCTAGATGTTATAGCGTGTCATCAGGCAGGACTCCAAGGTGCTATTGCTCCATTAGGGACAGCAATGACGGAAGATCAGATCATGTTGCTTTGGGGGATTATTCCTGCGGCTGATAAAGAAGAAGGTAAGGTGCCTGTTCTTTGTTTTGATGGAGATAATGCGGGGCGCCGTGCTGCAGAGCGTGCCTGTGAACGAATCATTCCACTTTTAAAGCCCAATCATAGTGTTCTCTTAGCCTTTTTACCTGAGGGAGAGGATCCAGACAGCTTTTTGAAGAGTCGGGGGAAGCAAGCTTTTGTCGATCAGCTTAAAAATGCACAGGCATTGTCTGATTTTATATGGGATATGACCCTAGGAGCACACGATTATAGCACACCAGAAAGTCGTGCAGGACTTGAAAAACGTCTTTATCAAGTTGCCGGGCGTATCCAAGATGAATCTGTACAACACCATTATCGATCTGTTTTTAAAAGTAAGCTTTGGGAGTATTTTCGGCGTTCTTCTCAAAATTCTGCACAGAGTTTCTCTCGAGGAAAATCAGGTAAAAATCTAGAGAGAAGAATCCCTTTGTCGCGTCCTGCTCTTTCAAAAGAAAATAATGCTCAAGATATGAACCTTTCCATAGCCTTGGCAACATTGATAAATCATCCTTTTTTAATTCAGGAGATGTTGGAACGTTTGGAGCCTTTAATGCCTTTAGAATCAAAAATGCTTGGTATTAGTGACAGTATGCTGGAATGGAGTCATGAAAAAGAGGGGTTTAGTGAAAATTCACTTGACTCTGAGGCTCTGAAATACCATTTAAATCAGGCGGGGTTAGAAAGTTTATTAGAAAACCTTCTTCACGCGCGCGTTTATGCTCATGCGTCATTTGCACAAGTCTCAGCTTCTGAAGAGAAAGCAAGACAAGGATTGAATGAAATGATAGGACGTATTGAAAGCGCACAGTTGGAAAATGATTTGAAAGTTGCGCAACAAGAATTGCGTGAAACATTTTCTCCAGAATCAGAGGCGCGTGTTATGGAAGTACGGCGCTTGCTAGAAGAGAGGCAAAGAATACTTTCTGGAGATCAAGTGGCATGATAGAGGTTATTGCTGTCTCTTAATTATGTCAGGACATGAATCACCTTTTGCCAACGTATTAAAAATGAGTTTTAATAGTGCGTTAGGGATGTGATTCGCTTTTAATGTTAAGATTGGCTCAAAGGGCCTGTGTATTATACATTTAAGATGAAAACTAAAATAAACTAGAGAATATTGAAATTATAAAAAAGATAAATTATGGTTGATACAACGAATACAGAAGAGCCCGTTAAAGTAACGCGTGCAAAAAAAGGATCTCTCGCATCCATCATGAAAAAGCTGCTTGCTTCTGGAAAGAAGAGGGGCTTTTTGACCTATGATGAGTTAAATGAGGCTTTGCCAACAGAAGAATTTGAATCCGAACAAATTGAAGATGCGATGTCAGCTATTTCCGAAATGGGGATTCAGCTCGTTGAAAAAGAAGATGATTACGAAGATGAGGGAGAAGAGTATAATGCAAGTGGAAACATAAAAGATGATGACACTGGGCGGACTGACGATCCTGTAAGAATGTATCTACGTGAGATGGGGTCTGTGGAACTGCTCTCTCGTGAAGGTGAAATTGCCATTGCCAAACGTATTGAGGCAGGACGAGAGCTTATGATTGGAGGGATGTGTGAAAGTCCCTTGGCTATTGAATCTATCATTGCATGGCACCACGCGTTAGTGAACGAAGAAATACTACTACGTGATATTATTGATCTGGATGCAACCTATGGAGTAAAAGCTCATCTAAATGTGGTTGATGCTGAAAACTCTGATGAAGAAGGTGAGGCGAAGACTCACCTTGATAAAGAAGAGGTTGTAGATAAGGATACTAAAGCTTCTAAAGTTGTTTCCTCTGATCCTAAGGATGAAGATGAATCCAAAGAAAGTAGTGAGACTGATAGTGAAGAGAACGAGGATGAAGATGAAGAATCCAACGTTTCTTTAGCTGCGATGGAAGAAGAAGTAAGACCAAAGGTTCT
>JAJFGT010000118.1 GCA_021776015.1 Alphaproteobacteria bacterium | reverse complement strand
AGGAGCGGGAGCTTTTGGTCCCAATCGACCTCCGATAGAAAGGCTTGAAGATTTTGAAGGAACATCAGTCTTTTATGCCATTCGTGATAAAGAACAATTTCGAGGAAAAGATGTTGTGATTGCAGGCGGAGGGGATAGTGCCCTTGACTGGACCCTTGCATTAGAGCCTTTAGCAAAATCTGTAACTCTTGTTCATCGGCGAGATAAATTTAGAGGCGTTCCAGCTAGTGTTGAAAAACTTCAAACATTGGCAACTGAGGGGCGCATTAAACTTCAAACACCCTATCAACTTAAATCCATTAATGGTGAGAAAGGACAGCTTTCAAGCGTAACTGTCTCTGATTTGGATCATCATGAAGAAGAGCTCAAAGCCGATGCTTTGTTATGTTTCTTTGGACTGGCGACATCTCTTGGGGCGCTTTCGGAATGGAGCTTAGAGATTGAAAAGAAAGAATTAAAAATCAATCAAGCCACCTCTGAAACAAGTCGTGCAGGTATTTATGCCGTTGGAGATATTGCAATCTATCCTCATAAACTTAAACTGATCCTGACAGGTTTTGCTGAGAGTGCCCATGCAGCACATTCAATTTATGATCGAATAAACCCCAATAAACCCCTTCATTTTGAATATTCGACAACGAAAGGGATGCCTCATTAAATAAATGTATGACCCAGTTTGATCTCCTTTTTAACAGATCTCATGGAATCTCAGCCCATCCTCGTGTTAAATCAGGAGAGTTTCTAAATCCAAAGACTCGTCATTCTTTACATTTATAAATCCTAAAATATTTTCAAGAGTGTTCGCTCTCTTGATTTCCCCTGCGGGATATGGTTTTACTAATAGACGTAAACGTATAGAGGATAATCATGACCAGCACAGCCCCCCTTTCCAAGATGATAACAATCACTTTTCCAGACGGAAATGTACGAGAGTATATGAGAGGTATAACAGGTTTTGAGATTGCAGACTCTATTTCAAAATCCTTAAGTAAATCGGCTGTTGCTATTGAGTTTAATGGCCAACAAAAGGATCTCTACGACCCCTTAAATGAAAACGGAACAATCGGTATCATTACTATGAAGGAGGATGCTGGCCTTGAAATTATGCGCCACACCCTTACAGCTCAAGTTTTAGCACGTGCTGTTAAAAATCTGTATCCGACAGCAAAACTTGCTATTGGCCCGACGATTGAAAATGGTTTTTATTATGATATTGCTTTTGAAAAAGCAATATCTTCCGATGATCTTGAAAGAATCGAAAAAGAGATGCGCCGTCTTCTCGGTGCAGGAAACAATATTACGAAAAAAATTGTTTCAAAGATGGATGCTATAGAGCTTTTCCAAAATCGTGAAGAAACATATAAAATCGATATTATTGAGCGTGCAGACAGTGCTGAATATCAAATCTATTGCCAAGAAGACACAGATTTTATTGATCTGTGTCGAGGGCCTCACCTTCCTTCTCTCAAAAAAATTGGAGCTTTTAAGCTTCTAAAGCTTGCAGGAGCGTACTGGAGAGGGGATTCTAGTAATGAAATGCTTACACGTATTTATGGAACAGCATGGCGTGATGAAAAAGAACTTAAAGCACATCTTACCCAAATTGAAGAAGCCGAAAAAAGAGATCACCGTAAGCTTGGAAAGGAAATGGATCTTTTCCATCTTCAAGATGAAGCACAAGGTTCTATCTTTTGGCATCCTAAAGGCTTTACCATTTATAATGAAGTTGAAGGATATATTCGTCGGCGTCTTAGAGATAGTGGCTATAACGAAGTTAAGACTCCTCAGTTGATGGATCAAAAACTCTGGGAAGCTTCAGGTCACTGGGAAAAATTTGGAGAGAATATGTTTGTTACGCCTGATGTTGTACCAAATACAACAGAAGGTGAGCCTATTTTTAAAGAAGAATCTCAGAATTTTATGGCGATTAAGCCAATGAACTGTCCTGCGCATGTTCAAATTTTTAAACAAGGTGTGACATCATATAAAGACCTTCCGATTCGTTTAGCAGAGTTTGGGTGTTGTCATAGGAATGAGCCGCATGGAGCGCTTCATGGGCTTATGCGTGTCCGTCAAATGACACAAGATGATGCCCATATCTTTTGTAGAGAGGATCAAATTACTGCAGAATCGGTTCATTTTTGTGATCTTCTTCAAAAAGTCTATACAGATCTAGGGTTCCAAGATTTAAATATTCGGCTCGCTCTGCGTCCAGAAAAGCGAGGAGGAACGGAAACTACGTGGGATAAGGCAGAAGAGGGACTTCGTTCTGCTCTCAAACAGGCGGGACTTCCTTTTGAAGAAGATGAAGGAGAAGGTGCGTTTTATGGCCCTAAAATTGAATTTCATATTAAAGATGCTATTGGACGTTCATGGCAATGTGGAACACTCCAGCTTGATTTCATCTTACCAGAACGATTGGATGCGACCTATATTGGAGAGGATGGAGAAAAACACCGCCCAGTTATGCTTCATCGAGCTATTTTAGGTTCGCTTGAGCGCTTTATCGGTATGATGATTGAATCCTATGCTGGAAAATTCCCCCTTTGGTTGGCGCCAACGCAATGCGTGATTGCAACCATCACGGGTTCTGCTGATCCATATGCTCAAGAGCTTTACCAGAAAATGTGGGATGCGGGAGTGCGTGTTGAACTTGATATACGAAATGAGAAAATAAACTATAAAGTTCGAGAGCATTCTGTCAAAAAAGTGCCTAATATCTTTGTTGTTGGAGCCCGTGAAGCTGAAGAAAGAACTGTTGCCATTCGTCGACTCGGAGGTAAGGATCAAGATATTATGCCTGTCGATGATGCCATTTCTGATCTTATTCAAAAAAGTCGCCCTCCCTATTAGCGTAGATCTTACCCTATTTTGAGGAGAAGAAGTGCTAATAGAAAAAGAAATCCAAACTCTCGATTAAGTTGGAAGCTTTTGAGGCATTTCTGTGGGCTTTGAGAATCAAAAATCCAAATCTGATAAGCCAAAAGGATAAAAGCAGGAATCCCTATTAGTGTTGCATACCATGTAAGATTGACCCATAAGAGGGCACTAATAAAACATATGAAACAGAGAGTGTAAAATCCTCCGATCCAGAGTCTACTCTGTGTTCCAAAGAGGCGTGCTGTTGATTTAATACCAATTAAAGAATCATCTTGGGTGTCTTGATGTGCATAGAGCGTGTCGTAGCCTAATGTCCAAAAAATTCCCCCAATATAGAGTAAAAGAGCAGGGGGCTCGATTGTGCCTGTCAGGGCACTCCATCCCATAAGAGCTCCGAAATTGAATGTGAATCCTAGAAAGGCTTGAG
>JAJFGT010000117.1 GCA_021776015.1 Alphaproteobacteria bacterium | reverse complement strand
TCTGATTTTGGTCTTTTTATGATTGCCCTTGCTTATGTCACCCTCATAGGAATGTTGGTGGCAGGCCCTTTTTGTAGTGTTATTTTATATCATGCCTCGCGTTTAGAAGGTGAGGGGGATGAAATGGGGCTAGGGAAACTTATGACAGGACGTGCCCTGAGCTGGGTTTCTTTTTATGCTCTTCTTATTATAGGAATAACCGTAGGGTTATCGACATTTATAGCCGAATTATTTTCAAATTTTGCACTGAAAGAATGGCTTGTTTATTTAGCTCCAATGATTCTACTCGAACCTCTTCGTCGTGTTTTAGCAATTTGGCATCGTGCAAAACAAGAGGTTAAAATCTCTATTACCTATAATGAGATTTGGCCTAATATTCTTAAAATAATTGGATTATGGATTGCTTATGTTGTGATGCCTTCTGTAGAAGGCGTAGCACTGGCCATGAACATGGCGCTTTTAATCCCTTTAATCATCATCTTTCTGAAAACGCCAGTTTTCCCCAATGTAAGGGAGAAAATTTTTACAGCTTGGGATATTCAGTATGGATCTAAGAATTTAATGACCTACGGTCTCAATCAACAATCAAGAGGGTTTGACCTTTTGTTGGTGGGGGCTTTATCCAGTGCTGTTGTTGCAGCAGATTACGCCATTGCAGCACGGCTAGGGCGGTTTTTATTGATTGGAAAACAAGCTCTATCTCAATTGTTGGCCCCTCGTTTAGGTGCTTTTTTTGGACAAAAAGATAAAGCGACCGCTGCCGCAGAATTTAAAATTGTGCGCGGCGTTGGATTGGCAATGGCTATTTTTGGAGCTTTTTGTGTCTTCTTCTTTGGTGAATGGGTCACAAGCTGGTTCTGTACAAGTTGTTATAATGCCTATCCTATCCTCTTAATTTTATCGGCAGCCTTTATCATGAACACAGCCTTTGGCTCGGCGGAAGATTATATGACGATGGCAGGCCATGCTGGTTGGAACTTATCTCTCAGTATTGTCTCAACATCTATTATGATTCTCATGTCTATTTTACTTGTTCCCTCTATGGGAGGAGAAGGGGCAGCTTTAGCTGTTCTTGCCGCTTTTGTCGTTCGAGGGACAAGTATGATTTTAGCCATTAAGAAATTAGATGGTGTATCCTTACTGACGCGATCTCAAATGATGGTAAGTCTGACGCTCTCTATATTTTTGACGATATATGGGTTAAGTTTATAATTATTCTTTACATTCTGTTATTAGAGCAAGTAAAAATATACATAAAATACAAGAAAAAAGTAAGTGACCTTTAACCTATATATTTATATACTAGACGAGTTGGTGATCTGACATATTATTTTCACTGACAGTCTTAATTTATCTCACCCGAGGATGTTGTTAGGTTCATGCTATGATTCATATGTTTAAAATACTGATTTCGTTACCCCTTTCTTTAATGTGTATTTACGCTGCTTTCTTAAGCGTTGCGCAGGCTCAAACTGGAGCGTTGGATATTGTTCCTCCAAAGTCACAAGAGGGTGGGGCATCAGAATCTATTTCTTTTGGTGTATTTCCAGATCTTTTTTTGACGCCAGATAAACCAGAGATTTTGTTATTGGAGCAAGATGTTTCTAATATTATTGTTGGAAATACAGCTCACTTATCTGTCTCTCCTGATACGCCACGTCGTTTGATTCTTGTACCTCGTCAACCAGGTTCAACATTCTTACGTCTTCTAGCAGAAGATGGCTCGACCATTATGGAACGTCATATTATTATTGCCGCTCCTAAGAAAAAAGAAAATTATGTTCGTGTCCGTCGTTCCTGTCTTAACGGTGATGATGATTGCCAAGAATACAGTATGTATTATTGTCCTAACATGTGTCATGAGCTTGGTTTAGTAGAAGGAAATAGTAAGACCTCTCAAGAGCCAAGAACAGCATCCCCTCTCCCAGAAAATGGTGAAACAGAGACAGAAGAGAGCAAAGGAGCACCTCCTCCTCTTAGACCACTTGAGCCTGCTGATGGTCCACCCATTGCTACAACCGAATGATTTGTTTACAATAGCCAAAATGAGCACCATATAATAAGGGACTACTATGAAATTTTCTAAAACGAACACACACTGTTCTATCCGCCGTATTTGTACTTTGGGTCTTCTCACATCAATTATCGCTTTGTCTGCCTGTCAAACGGCAGAAAATAAAGAGATGCAGAGTAGTCTCAATTCATCTATTCAAAATGAAAAACTGAATAAAGCTATGGCACGTGCTGCCGATTCAGCAATGCAATCAGGGCAAACGGGGCAAGCGCTTTCTATTTTAGAAAAATCTTACCAAAGAGATAATCAGAATGCAGAGACCGCAACTCGTTACGCACAGGCTTTGAGACAATCAGGACAGATTGAAAAAGCTGAGATGGTTTTAAAATCATTTGCAAATGCTCCAGATGCTTCGATTAAAACACAACAAGAATATGTTTTTGTTCAGTTAGAGGCAGGGCATTACGATATAGCAGAAGAAATTGGAAAAAAGATTGTTGCAAAAGATTCTCTATCTGCACAAGCTCACCATAGTTTAGGAATTGCTTTAGATGCTCAAGGGAAACATGCTGAGGCAGAAAAAAGCCTACGAGCAGCTCTGGATATGTGGGAAGGCGACCCTGTCCCTGTCATGAATAATCTAGCGCTCAATTTAGCGTCACAAGAGAATGTTAAGGAAGCTGTCTTGATCCTAAAAAAAGCAAAGTCTATTGCCCCAAATCGTATTGAAATTGAACGGAATCTTCGAATTATTTCAACATTGAATGAAAGCCCTAAGGCTTTTAAATCTAACTAGACATTACAGTTTGAAGATTTTATAAAACATGAAAATCGTGACATGGAATATTAACTCTGTTCGGCTTCGTGCCCATCTTGTGGCGAATGTTCTGAAAGAATGGCAACCTGATATTCTTTGCTTGCAAGAGACAAAAACATTGGATGAGACTTTCCCTCGTGAGACTTTTTCTAATTTAGGGTATGTTTACCAACATATTCAAGGGATGAAATCTTATAATGGGCAAGCCATTCTATCTAGACTTCCTTTTGATAAAACAAGCATATTTGATCGGTGTGGACGCCAAGATTGCCGCCATATTTCTGTCACCCTTCAAGGCATAGAAGTTCATAATCTATATGTCCCTGCGGGAGGGGATGAGCCTGATATTAAGATCAATGAAAAGTATAAACATAAGCTTGATTTCGTCGATGAAATGACACATTGGTTTCAGGAGCATTATACAAAAAATGATAAAATTGTGGCTCTCGGTGATTTCAATATTGCCCCCTATGAGCATGACGTTTGGTCGCATAAACAGCTTCTTAAAGTGATTTCACATACGCCTCCTGAAACGGAGCGCCTTGCCAAAATGAAAGAATCTTTGAATTGGACAGATGTTGGGCGCCACTTTGTTCCAGAGGATGAAAAGCTCTATACGTGGTGGTCTTACCGTAATCGTGATTATAAAAAATCAAATCGAGGGCGACGTCTTGATCATATCTGGGTAACTGATCCCCTTAAATCGGGGCTTAAAAGTTTTGAAACGATGCCAAAAGCACGTGATTTTGAAAAACCTTCTGATCATATTCCTGTGATGATTGAAGTGAATGTGTAGAGAAAGCTATATGGTTTTTTCTATGTCTCTTTTTTGCTTATAGCCCAATTCTCTTTAATGATGGTACGGCTTCGTGCCACAGCCAGAGAGTCAGAGGGAATGTCCTTACTGAGTGTGCTTCCTGCTCCAATATAACATCCATTTTCTAAAGTAATGGGTGCAATGAGAACAGTATTTGATCCCACAAAAACATCTTGTCCAATTGTTGTTCTATACTTGTTTTTACCATCATAATTACAAGTAATCGTTCCAGCTCCAATATTGCTTCCACATCCAATATCAGCATCTCCAACATAGGTGAGATGGTTAACTTTGACATTCTCTCCCAATGTTGCATTCTTTATTTCAACAAAGTTTCCAATCTTGGCGTTTTTTTCTAAAATTGTTCCTGGACGAAGACGAGCGAAGGGGCCAATGATTCCCCCAGAGTAAATTTTAACTTGCTCTAAATGGCAAAAAGGCTTGATTTCAACATGATCTGCAATTTCAACACCTGTTCCAAAGACGGTATTGGCTCCGATTAAACTATCTTGTCCAATCTTAGTGTCATAACTGAAATAAATTGTATCAGGATTTTGTAGTGTTACCCCAGATTTCATAATTTCATTTCGTTTTTGAGCTTGCCATAGGTTTTCAAGCTCTGCCAGTTGAGCACGGTCATTGACACCCTGAAGTTCTTGAACGTTCCCCATAACAACGCCACATGTATATTGGTCTTTTTGTGCAATGAGGGGAAGATCAACTAAATAAAATTCGTTCTGTGAGTTATTATTTTCGATCTGAGCAATCCATTTATGAATATGATTTCCATCAATCACCATAACACCACTATTGCAAACTGAAACAGAGCGTTCTTTTTCCGTGGCATCGGCATGTTCAACAATGCGATCAAGTGTTCCATCTGCCTGTTGAATAAGACGCCCATATCCTGATGGGTCGAGCGGTTTCATCCCTAAAACTGTGATCCCATATTTATGTTCTTCATGTGTTGCAAGAAGTTTTGAAAGCGTTGCCTCTGTAATAAGAGGGACATCTCCACACAAAACCAAAACAGACCCTTTGAAATCTTTTAGTTTATTAAGGGTACATTTAACAGCATCTCCTGTTCCTAAAGGTTTCGGTTGAGTTACATATTTTAGCGGTGTAATCGCTTGTATAACTTCATCCATATGAGGCGCTAGGATTGGTATAATATGAACAGGATTGAGTGTTTTTACTGTATTGATGACATGAGAAATCATGGGGAGCCCTGCAATGGTATGCAGAACTTTAGGGCGTGATGATTTCATACGAGATCCTTGCCCTGCAGCCAAAATCAAAACAGCAAGAGGTGTATTGGGTGTGTTGATTGTCATGAGACGTTTTTACATCAAATTAAGAGGGAAGACTATTAGATATTTTAATATTTTTGAGATGCATAAATAATGTCCCATAATTTGTTTTAACACGAACTTTTACAGGGACATATAAGCCATCTTTTTCAACTTGTCCGAACCATACCATAGGAAGTGCGCCTTTCTGGCGTCCTTGTTCTTGAATAGAGAGCCATCCCCTGGGTTTTTTATGCCATTTTCCAGTAAGAGGTTCAATTTCAACGGAGCATTGAAGAGCATCTCCAGCGTAAATATTATATTTATTGGCAACAAGCGTTTGTGTGCCTTGAGGTGTAAAAATCAATTTAAAGCGGCGTTTTCCATCAAAGACCTCGGAAGTCCCCTCACATTTTTTGGAATGTTTGGCTTGGTTCATCACCATCATAGTTGCAGCTAAAAGATCAATTGTTTGGTTTGTAAGAGCTGTGTCTATATTTTTAGGGCTTTTATCCGTACTATCTTCTGTGATTTTTAGTTCTTTAAAAGACCCATCTTGTGCATAAAAATATTCTTTAACTTCTTTTTCTTCTCGCCAAACTGAAATAGAGGTGTGTTTTTCTGGTTGATAAATCGTATCGTTTGTATCCGTTAGAGGGGAAGACCATCCATAACTCTCGAAAGACCCAGACCACGGCGCAAGTTTTTTTAGAAACCCTCGTGTGTGAGATTCGAAAAATAGTTTGTATGTATCAGGCGTTTCTTCAATAGATAATGTTGCCGCAACTGCATTGATTCCTCCAGCAAAAACCTTGTAGGTCAAAGTTGTCTTAGCATGAGCTGCTTGAGAAAAAACAGCTATGGTAGCCAAGATAGTCAGTATAAATAATTTTTGTTTCAAATATGGCATTATTATCCGTAATTTTTTATCATTCTATATACAAAGGTAGGTGTACAAATTCTTGTTATACCAATGCAGTTCTAAATTTCTTTATATCTTTTAAAGCCATCAATGTACGCTATGTAAATATATTTAGCAATAAAATTTAAATTTCTTCAAATCTAATTTTATGCGTAGTCAATAGAGGAGAGAGTTAGGCCTTGAGCAGGTGCGGTTGGGCCACTCAAAGTTCTGTCTCGTTTCTCCAATATATCTTTTAACGTATGAGGTTCCCATTTTCCTTCGCCAACCATCTTCAGTGATCCTGCTAAGTTTCGAACCTGATTGTATAGGAATGACTGCCCCCCAGCATGAATAAATATTTCTATACCGCCAAAAGCATCGTATGGGATGGAGATAATATCCAGTCTATTCAGGGTTTTTATTGGTGATTTTGCTTGACACCCAGCGGCTCGAAAGCTTGTGAAATCGTGTGTTCCAAGTAAAGTAGAGGCAGCAGATTGCATCTTTTGAATATCAAGAGGCCTTGTGACATGCCAACATTGGTTGCGATCAAAGGTTGGAGGAGGCCTTCGATTGATAATTCGATACGTATAGAGTTTATTTTTTGCTCCAAATCGAGCGTGAAAATCAGAGGAAACTCTTTCAGCTTTTAAAATAGCAATGGGTTGAGGTCTCAAATGAGCATTTACGGCCATCATGAGATCATGAGAATCAAGCTGTTTTCCATCATAATTTAAATCAAAATGAGCAACTTGTCCTTGGGCATGGACACCCGCATCTGTCCGTCCTGCGCCTTGCACGCGGATATTTTGCTGACAAAATCCAAGTAAAGCTTGCTCTAAACTGTTTTGAATAGAAGGAATGCCATCTTCTTGTATTTGCCACCCAGAATAATCTGTCCCATCATATTCAATCGTGATTTTCCAACGTTGTAGATTTGAAGACTCATTCATTGGAAAATAGCTCCAATTTTTAGATAGCCCCCGTTGAATGCCGACTCTATATTCATGATATTTTTATTATCAGGCTGAACCTCTATAAGCTGTATCACTGATTGTTTTCCACATACAATACGTCCTTTCTTATCAAGGAGTGTTCCTATCGATGCGTTACTTATTTGATCTGTAATACGCACTTTTTTAATTTTTAACTGTGTAGAAATATTATCTGTAGAGATTGTGCTATATGTTTTAGGCCAAGGATTTAGTGCCCGAATCTGCTGATCAATCTCTTGTGCTGTCTGTGTCCAATCAATTTGACCGTCGTCTTTTTTTAGCATTGAAGCGTATGTTGAAAGAGCCTCGTCCTGAGGTTCAGCAGGAAGAGAGTGTTCTTGGTTTAATTGGTTAAGAAGAGGTAAGAGCATTTGACTCCCCATAGTGGAGAGTGTGTTATGAAGAGACTGAACATCTGTCTCTTGTGTAATAGGGCAGGATTGTTTCGCAATCATAGGGCCTGTATCTAGACCAGCTTCCATCTGCATAATTGTAATTCCAGACTCAGTGTCTCCCTTCCAAATGGCATATTGAATGGGCGCTGCCCCTCGCCATCGAGGAAGGAGGGACGCATGAATATTTAAACATCCATAGGTCGGAGTCTCTAAAATGGAAGGAGGGAGAATTAATCCATAGGCTGCCACAATAGCAAGATCAGCATCGTGGCTTTTGAAAGTTTCAAGGGCATCTTTATCTTTTTTAAAAGAAACGGGTGTAAAAACAGGAATTGAATAAGAATCCGCGACAGTATGAACGGGTGATTTGTGGACTGTATGACCTCGCCCCTTGGGACGAGGAGGCTGAGTATATACAGCAACAATTTTATGAGGGCTTTGAATAAGTTTTTCTAAGGCGGGAACAGAAAAAACGGGTGTTCCCATGAAAACGATACGTAAGGGATTCTGGGTCATACTTCATCAGGGTCCATTGACTAAATAATGAGTTGCGATGGCAGCAAAATATCCAATGGCAATAACTGGTGCCCATTTAAGATGAGCAAGGAAGGTATAGTGCCCTTTGGCAACACCCATTAGCGCTACTCCTGCGGCGGATCCTACTGATAATAGAGATCCTCCAACACCTGTTGTTAAAGTGATTAAGAGCCATTGGAAATGATCCATCTCAGGATTCATTGTTAGAACAGCAAACATGACAGGGATGTTGTCGATTAAAGCGGAAATAATACCCAGTGCAATATTTGTTTGACCTGGCCCCCAGCCTTCATACATTGTTTGAGAGGCAAGCTCCATAAACCCTAAATAGGCAAGTCCTCCAACACTGAAAATAACA
>JAJFGT010000116.1 GCA_021776015.1 Alphaproteobacteria bacterium | reverse complement strand
ATCTCCATATACTGTCGAACTATCCCAACTAGAGGCAATATCAAATGTAAATCCTGTGTCAACGGAATCCGTTGTTGTTGAAACTGAGACTTCTCCTTCACTCACAGATCGAGTAATCTCAGAGACAAAATTTTGTGTGTCAGCAACACGGAATCTTGCACTGGATCCTGCCAAAACTGTAACCTGTGGTTGAGAAATTGTTTTAACAGCGCCATACTCTGAAATGAATTGGAAAACATTATCTCCATCAAATGCTACTCCACCTGTGGTAGGCAACCCAATACTAATAGGCGTTCCAAGCGTTGGATTTGTAGAACCAGAAATGCTGACACCCGCATCAAATTTACCAAACGTATCGATACTATCCCAATCAACTCCCGTAGAATTACCAGAATTCAAAGACACTTCCCATATATATGTTTCAAAAATAATCAACGCCGTATTCGAACGAAGTCTTTGGAAGTAAGCGTCCGCAACTTCAGACGTTCTATGAGATGCTCTATATATAATTGTTCGTGTTGATTCATCCGAAACAGGTGTTTCTCCAACAATTTCTTCAAGAGCAGTGGTGATATTTGTTAGGAATGTATTATCCGATCCAATAGGGGGAATTGTCACGGCAAATAATTGATTATCCTTAACAACAAGAATCCCACCTTCATAGGCACAATACAAATCTGCCAGACTACAGACACGAGATACAACTGTTTCAAGCTCGCCTTGGAGCCTTGTTACAGTAATCGGACGTTCGAGCCCCTCATTGGTTTCAAAGGCAATAGGAATATCAACTTCATCCAAAATTAACTGGAGGGCTCCTCCAAGGGTTTCTCCTCGTAGCTCAAAAGGACCAACAGATTTTTTAGGGAAAGGCTTATAAGAAATAGCTTCTGGAATAAGAACATCTTTTCCAAGAGGAAGATATAACACAGAATCAGGACGTTCATTAATTGCCTTTTTACGTTCTTTTACAAATTTGGGAGATGGGATATTAACATTTCGAGTATCTGGGGCATTCACTTGAGCACATCCGCCTAATGAAAGAGACGCAGATACAGCCAAACATACCAACATGTTCTTTTGAAAAAATCTTTGGGCAAAAACTAGTTTTTTAAAGCAATCTAACATATGTCTCTTATAGTTCTTTTTGTTATCCTAATTTCTTATATAGACTTAGGGAGGGAGCGTGCCACCATTTTTAAAAGTCTATCCTTTTCAACGGGTTTCATCAAGGTTGCCTTTACACCAAGCTGACTTGCTTCACTTAGAATATCAGGACTTTGATCTCCTGTAATAAAAATAACAGGAATATTATTATTTTTTGCCCGAAGAGATTTGGTAAATTCAAATCCGTCAACGGGTTCCATACGAATATCAATAATAGCAAGATCAATATCATCTGTAACAAGATTCAGAGCCGTCAAACCATCAGGAGCTTCGATTACGTCATAATCTGCCTGAGTTAAAAAACGATGAATCTGCATTCTTACAAAATCATTGTCCTCTGCAAGAAGTATTTTAGGCATGGGGTCAACTCAAAAAAACATTAAAAAGATACCGCAGAACGCGAATCCACAGAAATACAAATAACATCATACACCTAACGCAACGCCAGTGTAAATATGTTTTTACGTGAAGATAGAATCATAGTCATAATTATTTTTATTGACGCAAATACTACTTTATTATAGACTTCCTTCCATATTATTCCAACCTATGACCCAAGGCATAAAAACATGAAAGATATGGCTATTAACATTAGAGGACTTTCAGAAACCGCTCAATCCTCAGAAGATATTTTAAACAGTATCAGTCAAGGCTTAGGTCAGGAATGGTCTCTTACAGCTGGTTCTGTTAAAGATTCTCGACATGTCGAGATCTCAGGAGTGATGCCTGATACCACAAAACTTGAAACAATTCAAAATGTTGTCACAGATGTTCTCTCCAAAACAGGTCACAAAGTTGACTCTATAGAGCTCCCAGATCGGGCGAAGACTGTTGCAGAAATTGTTGATTACCAACGACGTTCCATGACATTTTACATACACTAAAATAAGGTTTTTTGGGATATGTAAAAAATATTGACAGCTTGTCGATAATTTTTTATGGTGTGCTATACATATTTACAACACAGGGAAAAGACCCATGACCGAGCCAAAGAAAGTCCTCAAGCTATCTTTTGTAACATCCTCAGGAAGTCTTGGAGATATAGAGCATGTCAATCTTCTTCTAGAGAATATCAAACACCATTTATTTGAGAATGGCAGAATCAGACCTTTAGCTTCAGGCGTATCATCTGATAAAGGGATGGCTGAAATCCAGAATTGTAGCTTGACCATAGATAAGCCTCTAAATAATGATTTTATGCGTTCTGTTATATTTGGCCTTCAAGATACAGGGCGAAAATTAGAGCAAACTAAAGGCTATATCAATGGGTATACGACTGCAGATGGTCAGTTTGCTTCTGTTGAACTAGAAGTTCAGATTAATAACAAATACCCTTAATTAATAAGAATTATCTTTTTAAATAAGAAAATTAAGATAATTTATATAGAACTCTATATCACGAGAAAATTCCCTGACTAAATTAATGTTACTCTTTTGACCAACTGATATTTAACAAGATTTAACGTCATGTTACACTGACAACATGATTTCACCCCCTCAAAAAAATCCTGAAAAAAAAATTGATGTTTGTATCATCGGGGGAGGAATCAATGGGGTAGGCGTTGCCCGTGATGCGACAGGTCGTGGTTTATCTACTATTCTTCTTGAACAGGGAGATTTAGGACAGGCCACCTCTTCTATGAGTTCTAAATTGCTGCATGGAGGACTAAGATATCTTGAATATTATGAGTTTTCTTTAGTTCGAAAAGCCTTGAAAGAACGAAATATTTTACTTCAAAGCGCACCTCATATTATAAAACCCATGCGTTTTATTCTTCCTCATGAACCCTATCTTCGCTCCTCTCTTTTGATTCGTTTGGGATTGTTTTTGTATGATTCTTTGGCTATTCGTCATAAAAAACTTAAAAAATCTTTTGGGTTTAAGCTTAAGGGAACGCCTCATAAAAATATTTTACAAGACTCTTATCGACGGGCTTTTTCCTATGCCGATTGTTTGGTTGATGATTCTCGTCTGGTTATTTTAAATGCCATGGATGCCATTACAAAGGGTGCAGATATCCGCCCTCATCACAAATGTATATCTGCCGTTCGAGAAAAAACATACTGGCGTATTACAGCTAAAAACAATTTTTCAGAAGAAACATATTCATTTACCGCCAATATATTAGTCAATGTTGCTGGTCCTTGGGCACGAACATTTTTGGAAGACAGCCATCTCTCCAATCAATCAACACCCGCTATTCGTTTGGTCAAAGGTAGTCATATTGTTGTTAAAAAATTATATGAAGGCGATCATGCTTATATCTTACAGCAACCCGACCAACGCATTGTCTTTCTCCTTCCCTATGAAGAGGGATATACTCTTATTGGGACGACAGAAGAGCTCCACACAGGAGACCCTGAAACCGCCCACATCTCGGAGAATGAAATCAGCTATCTCTGCGAAGCCGTGAATAGAACCCTTAGAAAATCGATATCACGAGAAGATATTGTTTGGAATTATAGTGGTGTGAGACCCCTTTTAGAAGATGGAGAAGATAATGCCTCTGCTGTTACACGAGATTATAAAATCATTCTTGATCAAGGTGATACAGATAAAGGGACAGCACCTCTTCTCTCTGTCTTTGGTGGAAAAATTACGACCTATAGGCAGCTAGCAGAGACAGCCACCTCTGAAATTTTTGATGCCCTAAAATTAGATGATACTAAGGGTGCATGGACTCGATCTGCATTTTTACCAGGAGGGCATCTTCCCAAAAAAGATTTTGATATTTTTCTTAACAATCAAATCAAAAAATATCCATGGGCTCCAGCGCCTCTTCTCACTCGCTATGCACGAGCCTATGGCACTCATATGGATAAGATTTTACAATCCAGCGCCTCTCTCAAAGAACTTGGAAAACATTATGGGGATCATGTCTATGAGAAAGAGCTTTCCTATATGATTACTTATGAGATGGCACATTCTCTTGAAGATATTCTATGGAGACGTTCTAAATTAGGTCTTCATATCAGTACGAAGACAAAGCAAGCGATTGAAAAAGATTTATCATCTTTATTGAAAAGGAACTCTCCATGACGATTTTATCTATTGATCAAGGAACAACAAGCTCGCGTGCTATTCTATTTTCAAATGATGGAAAAATCCTTGAAACTCAACAAAAAGAGCTCCCCTTACACACACCACATAAAGGCTGGGTTGAACAAAATCCTCAAGATATTTGGCAAGATACATTATGGGCCTGTGAAAAAATTTTAGCGCATCACAAAGACATAGAAACACTTGGCATTACAAATCAGAGAGAGACCACTCTTATCTGGAACAAAGAAACAGGAGAGACTCTTTATAATGCCATTGTATGGCAAGATCGTAGAACAGCCGATGACTGCCAATCTTTAAAGAAAGAAGGATACGAGCCCCTCATACGAAAGAAAACAGGTTTACTCCTCGACCCTTATTTTTCTGCCACAAAAATTTCATGGATCCTCAATCATGTAGAAGGCGCTCGAGATCTTGCCGAACAAGGACAGCTTGCTTTTGGAACTATTGATTCGTTCTTAATTTGGAAGTTAACAGAGGGGGCTTTGCACGCCACAGATATTACAAATGCTTCACGAACTATGCTCTATAACGTTGTTGAGCAATGCTGGGATACAGAATTGTGTGATCTCTTTCGTATTCCCATGAGTCTTCTTCCTGAGGTCAAAGATAATAGCGATGACTATGGGCATGCTACATCTTTAAGCCAAGAGATTCCTATTCGTGGTGTTGCAGGAGATCAACAAGCTGCACTCATCGGACAAAGTTGTTTTCAAAAAGGAATGGTAAAAGCTACCTATGGAACAGGCTGTTTTGTTTTGATGAATATGGGCTCTACATTTAAAGTCTCAGAACATCGTCTTTTGACGAGTGTTGCTTACCGCATTAATGGGGAAATTACATACGCATTGGAGGGCTCAATTTTCACAGCGGGGGCGGCCATTCAATGGCTTAGAGATAATTTAGATTTCTTCGAAGATGCTGCAGATAGCGAAGCTCTGGCTATTTCTGTCAATGACAGCCATGGCGTTGTTTTTGTCCCTGCTTTTACAGGGTTAGGCGCACCCTATTGGAATCCAACGGCACAGGCTGCTATTTTAGGATTAACAAGAGATAGTAATAAGGCCCATATCACACGAGCAGCCTTAGAAGCTCAAGCCTTCCAAACTCATGATCTTATGCATGCCATGCATCATGATTCAGGGTTCACCTCCAAAGTGATACGTATTGACGGGGGA
>JAJFGT010000115.1 GCA_021776015.1 Alphaproteobacteria bacterium | reverse complement strand
TAATGTTGGAATTACCAACCAGGAAGAGCTCAAAGACTTTGTCGAACGGAAACGTGAAACAGGTATATTTTTATCTGTTCTTGGCTTTGGGCAAGGCAATTACAATGACCATATGATGCAGGTTTTGGCACAAAATGGAAATGGTGTTGCCGCCTATATTGATAGTTTGAATGAGGCACGTAAGGTTCTTGTCGATGAAGCGACATCATCACTGTTTACCATTGCGAAGGATGTGAAAATCCAAGTAGAGTTTAATCCTAAAACAGTCTCTGAATATCGTCTGATTGGATATGAAACACGCGCCTTAAAACGTGAGGATTTTAATAATGATAAAATCGATGCGGGTGATATTGGTGCAGGGCATACTGTAACGGCTATTTATGAGATCACTCCCGTGGGAAGTGAAGCTGTAAGCATCGATGATTTGCGTTACGGTGTAACAGAACAGCATAAAGCCAATACAGACTTTTCTGGTGAATATGGCTTTCTCAAAATTCGTTATAAATTGCCCAATGAGGACACATCAAAATTGATTACAACACCTGTTTCACAGGATCATGTTGATGGGAAAAGAGATGTGACAGATACAAATTTTGCAACAGCTGTTGCTGGATTTGGACAAATCCTACAAGGAGGACAATACACAGGAACCTTCTCGTATGATGATGTCATTAAATTGGCTCAGAGTGGGAAAGGTGAAGACAGCTTTGGTTACCGTGCAGAGTTTATCAATCTTGTGAGATTGGCAAACTCTGCCAGTGATCTATAAGTGATCTATAAGTGATCTATAAGTGAGTTATAAAAAACGATCATCGTTTAAAATAGTACCAACGTTCCTATAATATTCCATAGGAACGTTGATGCAATTTAGAAAAGCATTATATTTTAAGTTGGAGGCAAAAGAAAATGGGTGATTACGAAATAAAATATCTAGCGGATGCGCCAGAACACATTCAGGCTTGTGCTGCTTGGGCTTATGGAAGGTGGGGTGTTCAAAAGAAAGATTCTAATTTGGAGCACGCTCTAAGTTTTTTTCAAAAATGCGCTCAAACAAATCAAGTACCTTTAACACTGATTATTATTAATAAAGAGAATAACCTTCCCATTGCCATGGGTAGTTTGTGGAAAACAGATGGCACGGAGTGGCCAGACAAGACACCATGGATTGCATCGGTATACACATTATATAGATACCGTAAATTGGGGTTGGCAACGTGCCTTATCGCCCGTTTAGAGCAAGAAGTTAAACGGTTGGGGTTTGATAAAGTCTATTTACAATCAGGTTCAGCTGCTGATTTCTATAGAAAATTGGGTTATTGTGAAATCGAAACAGTTCAGACAAATGCTACCTTAGCTGGCACTGAAACCTTATTTGTAAAGACCTTTGGTATAGGAGATAAGCAATAAGAATACATTCTCTCTTCTCGCCATTATATATAAGGTATATCTCATTTGTTAGGAACGTTGTTTATAGGAAATCTTATTTCCTTTGTGTAATGAAAGTATCTAATGTATTAGCAAACTTTGAGCGATCCTGTTGAGAAAAACTATTGGGGCCACCTGTTTCAACACCATTTCCACGGAGAGTGTCCATAAAGTTTCGCATAGATAGAAGCTGTCCAATATTATTTTGATCATACATTGTTCCTCGTGGATCAAGGGCATGTGCACCTTTTTCTACAATACGTGCCGCCAGAGGGATATCGGCTGTAATCACAAGATCGATAGCATCGCAGTCCTCTGCAATTTTATCATCGGCAATATCTGGGCCCTGTTCAACATGGATAAATTTTATAAATGGTGACCTTGGGAGGTGTAAATATTGATTGGCCACAAGAATGACAGCAATCTCTCTTTTCTCGGCAACACGAAATAAGATGTCTTTAATAGTCTTGGGGCAGGCATCTGCATCAACCCATATTTTCATGTGAAATCCTTATCGTAAAAAGTTAAGAGAGGTCTAAGAGCATATGGTACTCATCGTAATAACGATCATCAATTTTGATAGCACGTGGTTCTGTTCCATAGATTATAAAGCCATGGCGTTTATATAATTTAAGGGCAGGAATATTATCAATTACCACAGAGCAGTGAAGCTGAAGAGAGCATTGGCGTGCTTGTTCTATAACGGCTTCAATGAGTCCGTGAGAGGCACCAGATCCTCGAGATTCTGGGCTCACATACATTCCACCCATCCGGCTTTTATGAGACATCTTAGGGTTGTCTGTCGTGAAAAATCCAACAGTCCCAATAAGAGAGTTATCGTTATTGAGGTAAGCTCCAAATATCGTATTACTTTCAATGGTATCTCTGAATTTTTTTTCAGTCCATGCTGTTTCTATTTCCAGAGTACTTCCAAAAGATTTAGGATGAAGTTTAAGAGATTCAAGTCGAATAGCCTTCCATACACGCCAATCATCTGGGGTAATCTTTTGTATGGTTATAGGCATCATTGGTTCCATGAGTAGTGGTGCTTATTATTTATATATCATTGTGAGCCTCTTTAGACAAACCCTCTTGCTGATCTATAGATATTCCGTATCATACGGTATACACACAAAAAAGAATATTGAGAGACCTATGATATTAGATAAATTCCCCAATACTGACGAGTTTTATAAGGTTTATTGGGGGAAAAAACCATTTATTGTTCGTCATGCAATTAAAGAGAATGTTTTTGAAAGCTTGATTGATGGAGATAATTTGGCAGGACTCTCTTTAGAGGAAGAGGTTAAGTCTCGTCTTGTAATAACATCTACTGAAGGTAAAAAGTGGGAATGCCATCATGGACCCTTTGATGAAAATCGTTTTTTGAATCTAGGAGAGAAGAATTGGAGCCTTCTTGTCCAAAATGTTGAGCAGTACCATCCTGACACGGCAAATTTACTGCGCTCTTTCCATTTTTCTCCACGTTGGTTAATGGATGATATTATGGTCAGCTATTCATCCGT
>JAJFGT010000114.1 GCA_021776015.1 Alphaproteobacteria bacterium | reverse complement strand
CCCTGTTGAATAGCTAATACTCCAAAGACAAGGACAGCGGCAAGCTCTGGTGGTTCATTGCTATGGATATATTCATCAAGGAAAACAAAGAGCCCTAAGGGTTGAAGTGCAACGGAAACAAGCATGAGTGGTGTGAAAGCTTTCTTGTATTTTTTGTCTTTGAGAGCAACCAGAGCAAGAGCTAAGCAGACGAGTCCTGATCCAAATGTAATAAGCACACGGGCGGCGCTTGAAAAATCATCCCACATCATTCCTGTGTAGATACCCAAACCTGCAAAAATAAAAAGAGCGCCAAGATAGGAAAAAAGACGTTTAAAAAAGCTTTGTTTTAGCTGTTCTGGATGCGTTGTTTGAGCATAGTAGTTTTGAATATCTTCTAATGTCAGATTGTTTTCAACAGCAAGAGTAGATATTTGTTTAAGAACTTGATTTTTATTACTCATTTTCAACCCATCCTATGAAAGTTGGTTTTGGCCAATTTTGTGTTTTAGGAAGGTCTATACGCACGCCATTTCTTACAATAGAAAATGTCTTATTATTGCGATGTCCGAATAGATTCATATAAAACCCTTGTCTATGATAGGAATCGTCAAATTTATATCCATCTGGTGCTGTCGTATTCTGAATGAAACGTAGATTTTGTACTTCTTTAGGTAGGGTAAAAGCTTTTCTTTTGTTTTCTGTTGCTTTCTCAAAATGAAGTGAATCAAAAGGATAGGATACTAGATCATCATTTTGAGCATCATAAATATAAAGTGTGGCATCTGGGCTAATGAAGCTTGAGGTGTTCCCATTAGGTATCCTTATAACAGAAACCGTTAGTTTTTTTGTTTCAGGATCAATTCGTGTGATCAATTTTGTAGGATAGGAGGCGCTGTTATCTTTATGAAGATAAGCAATTTTATAGTGTGGAGGATCAATGCTTATTTTTGATACAGCTTGAATGATAGAGATAAAAGCGATTAAAAGTAGAGGCAGAGCAATTCCGAGAACAATGAAAATATTCTCTTTTATAAAAGATTTAATAAAAGACATGAAAAATTCCTTATTATTTTGTATAGATAAGTTATGCATGAAAAAGAAATAAATGTCGAGAATCTTGAATATTGGCGAAAAAAATTAATTTTTCGTTCATGGCATCGAGGGACTAAAGAGATGGATCTCCTATTAGGAAACTTTGCAGATCAATATGTGTTAGGCTATAGTGAAAGCCAGCTTCAAGACTATGAAGCCCTTCTTTCTATCAATGACCCTGACCTTTATAATATGTATTTAGGAAAGCATGACCCAGAGCCTCATGAAATAAGTGATGTTATGAAATTATTTTTAGCATTTAAGTTAAATACAATGGGGCATTGACATCTTGCGTTTTTTTGTAGATTTTCTAGAATCATCTCGGTGTTCAAGTTATACTCTAATAGTAAGTGATTCTTTTTAGCCATGCGGCTCAAATCTTTTAATGCAAAAACAATGACAGAGGCGATGAAAATGATTCGAGATTCTCTGGGAGAAGATGCCATTATCGTTGCCACTCGTGAAGAGGCTGGCGGTCGATCTGTGAACGTAACGGCTGCAGTCGACAGCCGAAACGGTTATGGGCGTGATTTGAATAAAGGAGCGCCTGCCTTTGAAATTGGAAAAAACCAAGCGGCAACCTCTGATAGTAAATGGCTTCAGTATGATGAAGAAGAGGATTCCCACTCTGTTATAGAAGTTGTCACAGAAGCGATGATTCAGCACGGCGTACCAGAAGATATAACAGATGAAATTCTGTCATCTGTGACGGTCATGGGATTAGAAGAACCGCATATTGCTCTGTTAGCAGCATTAGAAGATCTGTTTTCTTTTAAATCACTGCGAGATATAACCTCTAAAAATCATTTCCTTTTTATAGGCCCCCCAGGAGCAGGAAAGACACTAAGTGTTGCTAAACATGCGGCACAGTTTGTTATGGATGGGTTTTCCGTTGTCGTTGTAACGGCAGATACTGAACGTGCGGGAGGGGTTGAGCAATTGTCGGCCTTTACGCGTATTTTAGATGTGCCTTTAATTCGTGTTCATTCCGCCCAAGATTTGGTGAACACACTGGATGAATATAGCGATATTGATTATATCTTTGTTGATATGCCAGGATTAAATCCTTTTGATCCAAGTGCTATCAATGTCATTGATGATTATATTGTTGCCAGTGGATGTGAACCCATTCTTGTTTTACCTGCTGCCACAGATTCTTATGAATCTGAAGATTTGTCGAAAATTTATGCTTCCATAGGGGTTAAAGCAATTCTTCCAACGCGCTTGGATATGGCGCGACGTTATGGGGGATTGCTGTCTGCGGCATATGCAGGTAGATTATCTTTTATAGAGGCTGGCGTGAGTCAGAATGTTGTCGGGGGATTAAAAGATCTCACAGCTCAAAATCTAGCAAAATATTTAATACCAAGCACGTATTATAAAGATCAACATAAATAGGGATGAGAATAGATGAGTGAAGAGATAAGAGGGGATAGAATCGGTTTAAGAAGCGCATCCTCTGGGCGGTCATCGGAAGAAAGAATGTCTGGTCAAAAAAGTAGTGGAGGCGTGCAATCTGTCTCTAATCTAATCTCTGTAGCCTCTGGAAAAGGTGGTGTCGGAAAGACATGGTTTTCAATTACTCTTGCCCATGCCCTTGCCAATGAAGGAAAAAATGTCTTACTTTTTGATGGAGATTTAGGCCTTGCCAATGTTGATGTACAGCTAGGCTTAATGCCAAAACGAGATCTCAATGATGTTATTCGAGGACGATTGAGCCTTGATAAAGTAACACAGCGTTATGAAGAGGGAGCCTTTGATATTATTGCAGGGCGTTCTGGACAGGCATCTTTATCGGCTCTTCCCAGTCAAAGACTTGCCTATTTGCGAGATCAATTGACTGATATTTGTTCTCAATATGACGTGGTTTTAATTGATTTGGGCGCTGGAGTTGATCGGACAGTCCGAATGCTATCCGCCGCCTCAACACAGACGCTTTTGATTACAACAGATGAGCCAACGTCTCTTACGGATGCCTATGCTTTTATTAAGCTTGGAAATGCTGCGGGACTATCAAAAAATGTCAGTATCGTTGTGAACCAAGTATCCAGTCTGTCTGAGGGAGAAAAAACATACAAAACCCTTCTAAAGGCCTGTGATAATTTCCTTCAAATTCTGCCTCCTATGGCAGGGATGATCCGCCTTGATCCACGTGTAAAAGATAGTATTCGTCATCAAACACCGTTACTTATTCGCTCTCCTAATACAGAGGCCGCTGAAGATGTTGAAAAAATTTCACGCTATGTTGGAAAAACAATCATGCAGGCTCGCCGTAAACAAATGTCACGGTAGAACGGGGTGACACGTTCTAATGAAGAGCGATCTTTTCGGATGGTATAGCATTTCTGAATGTAAATAAATCTCCAGAAAAGAAACCCTTGGCATTATCTACAGCCTGTCTAGCCGCATCGAAAGCCTTATATATAGAGCTTCTGTCATCTGGTGTTACAGATGATGAAAATTGGCAAGCATCCTTCAGATTTTCTCCAGCAAGAGTTCGGCTACATACAGCATCTGCTCCACCAGAAAGCTGAAGTTTCATTTGAGTTTCCATCTTCAGATCAAGAGGATTTATAATTTCTTTTTCTATCAGAGTTTGCATGTCATGTATTGATTTTTCATGACCATTTTCTACACCTTCCTCAAGAAGCTTCAATCCCAGATCAAAATCTTGAGGGAATCCCAATGTCCCGCTTAAAAGACCAACTGCCACATCGTTTTTTGCCTGAGGATCTCCTGCTTCCATGGCATCCACAATGCTTTGAGCCGCTGAAGATAAGCCTTGAAGAAGGTTTATTTCTTGCCCCATTGTGAGTGTTTCTATCAGTCCAATTGATTTAAGATATTCAACATCTTTGATTGCCTGTGCATTGCCCATATTTGCAGCTTCTTGCATGAGTTGAGCCCCAAGTTCTGGATTACTTTCAAACCCATCTCGCTCATTTAATAAATTGAACGCAACATCCTTAAGGGCTTGAGAGTCCCCTGTGAGGGCTTCATTAATCAGCTCCATCTTATCCAATTCATTGCTATCTGCAAGCCATGAAAGCTGTTCCATAGCTGAGGGTGGTTTCACAATGTCAGACACCAAATCAGGGGAGTTGGACAGAAGATCACTAAATCCGTCCTTTATAATATAAGTGCTCGTATCAAAATTGTCTTCTGATGAAGCAAAGATATCAGGCTTGAAATCTGCCCAGCTGATATCTGGAAATTTGATATCAGGAATCCAGTTTGTTATGCTTGGTGTTGAAGCAAGAAGTTTGCTGATGCCTTCTGTATAGGGCGCAATATAGGGGGTTGCCTTATCAATGATAGGAGTGATTTTCTCCATGATTTCTTCAGGTCCCACAAATCCTACAGTGGCACCAATCCCAAAAAAGGCACTATTTTTCAAAGATGTCTTTGCAAAATCCATATTCCAATTGTCGGATAGAGCGCGCCCCAATAGAGCGCGTCTACTCCTAAGCTTAAATATTTTACGATCTTCGCTATATTTATCATAGACTGTTTTTGTCACGCCATAGCCTAGAGCAACCACTGCCACAGCGGCAATCCCTAGCCCCGTCGTTGCACCCACTCCAATAGCGGCGGCATTAAAGGCCATTTTAAGACCAATCCCTACGGCAACACCACTTCCAGCTTCTGCAATTTTTCCTATAAACGCCATGTTTTTCTATCCTGCTTTTCAGTCTCTTTGGCCCAATATCATAGAAGCCATACAATAATACGATGCGCAGTTTTATACATAATTTAAAATAAAAATCAAGGTAAATATGTAACCTATTGTTTTAAAATAAAAAACTTATTTTCCTTGACATAGGTTTTAAATTATGGGAAAAGGATGCCGATTATTTAAAAACAGCAGAATTATTTAAAACAATAAAGATAGAGGATTAAGAGTATGGGTACTAAGTCTATAGCAAGTAACGTTGTAATGTTATCATTGATGGCGGCATTTATAGTGCCTTCCTCGGCTGGTGCAACAGGATCTTCTGATAATATTACTGAGATAGAGAATAATCCTGCGCTTAATGCCAATCTGACAGCGCAACAACAACAAGCTCTTATAAATAAAAATGCGGCAGAGGCAGCGGCAAGAGCCGCAGCGATAAACAACAATAAGGTCGTTGTTAATGATGGTCCTACTATTGTTGATGTGCCTATTGAAGTGGAAGTCGTTGATGAGAGCAAAGTTGTTCAGGATGTAAGCGTCGTTGATGAGAGTAATATCGAACAAATCACTGAAGTAAAAGTCGTTGATGCAAGTCACGATCGTATTGATCAAAGCACTGAGATTGATCAAAGCACTGAGACAGAAGTAATTGTAACGGATGACTCTGTCCATACTGTAACGGATGATAGTGTTACTAAACTAGAAACTCACGATGATAGTGTTACTAAGCTAGAAACTCATGATGATAGTGTTACTACGCTAGAAGATGGAGATATTAAGCTAGATCAAAAGGGAGGGAGCCTTACCAATGCCCCTGTCACTCACACCACTATTAAGAATCCAAATGGTTTTCGGACATTATTTTTACCAAGTATGGGATCTCTTCCACAAAAATATAGCGCGTGTGACAGTGCCCTTCAAGCTATAATCTCAGGAGGCGTTCCAATTGCTATTGGATCTATCGGCGCTGGAAAAACAAATTTAGCAAATGTTCTCTCTAAAAATGGGTATACATCTCCATCACTATTTGAGTGGGCAGACCAAGAGAAGGCAGTAAAGGAAGCTAAAGCTTCCAACGCTCTCTTCCAGTGTGTTCATGGTGAGAATGCGGGTCTAATGTTCAGGAGTGGATTGACGATAGACGAGATCTATGCACAAGAAGAGGCTACTTCTTTGAGGGAGCAAGATGTTCATGCTGCGAAGGCCGAAACAGATGCGGCAAAAGATGCGTATAAAAGAGAGGTTAGGTTTAGATGCAATCCATATGATATCTCAGGAAAGATTAATGTCCAGTTTGGAATAGAAGCAAATAAGGTTTGGTGTAAAGATAGAAGTACTGCTCATGTAGAGACACTCTTTGACCGTAAGGATGATGGAAATTCTTTTGCATCGCGTAGAAATCAAATGCGTCAGCGTCCTGCTCATCCTAATCAAATAGGCCTAGATCAAGACCCCGTAGAAGGAGTTCTTTCGGATGAGACTACCCAAACGAATCTACCACCCGCAGTTATCCAGCATGAAGTACTTAAACAAAACCTAAATTAATCTTTAAACATGGATGCTAACATATTAATACGATGACAACATTTCGTCCAAAACCTCTGTGGCTTCTTTTTGGTGTAGCAGCACTTCCTGTGCTCTCTGGCTGTATAAGCTTTGATATTGATAAAATCCGTCCTTTGGGAGATAGTGGATGTCAATGGCAGGTAACAAATGAAACCAATCTCAATATACTTCTATTGCAAACAGATTACCAAGGACATGTGGGGTTTGGGAATAATCCAGATTGTTGGAAGGCAAGATTAGATGAGATTTGGGCTCGAGCAGAGGCTGAGACTCTTGCTGAGAAGGACAAAATTACACATACGGCTGCTACAAATGCCTCTGCAACTCTTTTAATCGAACATTGGATGACAGGAAATCTTGTACAGCGAGAAGAGACTCTCGACATAATATTAGCTGAATATAATAAAGAAAATGCTGCCTTTGACGAAAAACTCTCTGATAAAAATCTTGACCCCAATAAATTATTGGCAGAAAGAGTTATAAGCTTATTAGATATTGTTGAGAAAGGAACTCCAGAGAAAGCCAATGAGGCACGCGGGGATATTATCTCTATTCATAATGGAACTTTTTATCCTCGATATGAGGATGTTGCACCTGTTATTGTTGATCACGTCTTGGCGGGAAAAGATTTAACAATCGAAAATATTAAAGATCAATATTTAGAGAGAAAAGAAAAATCTTTTCAATGTCTCCCTGAAAAAGGTGTGATGAATTGTAAATTTTCTACTTCTCCTGAGGGTACAAATTCTACGAGCATGTCACCTTATGGTGCTCTCCGCTTAGGTCTTTCTTCATAGATTAGCCTTTCATGGGGACTGTGGGATATGATAAGCGATCAAAATCTTTATACACAGGCTGAAATTGAGACCTTTGTTGCAAATAATCTACAGATTATTGGTGAAGAAACACAAGTCAATGCAATAGTCATTCGTAATAATTTTATAAATACAATCCATTCCCTCCCTCCTTGGCAACAAGTTATTTTAATTGAATCTCGTCGAGCAAATATTACAACAGATTCTGATACTCTTAATGCTTTCTGGAGGCAAGAGGAGGAGGCAGATTATGTGGTGGCTGGCTTTTTTAAACCGTATGCTTTTCGTACAGAATTCAATGCGTCTGTTGTCGAAGGAAATGATTCTATATTATGGTGTCAAGATGACAAAGAGGGAGATCATAGTGTTGAAATTCTTCACGAAGATATGCATAGAATAGACCATATTCTCAATTCTATTGTATCTGAAAGCCATAAACGAGGGAC
>JAJFGT010000113.1 GCA_021776015.1 Alphaproteobacteria bacterium | reverse complement strand
TATAATTCTGGTTTTATTATTATGTGGGGGTCAAACGTCCCACAAACGCGGACACCCGATGCTCACTTTATGACGGAGGCACGCTATAGAGGAACTCAAGTTGTAACGATTACACCTGATTATTCTGAAGCGTCTAAGTTTGGAGATATCTGGTTAAATCCAAAACAAGGAACAGATGCCGCTGTTGGGATGGCGATGGGGCATGTTATTTTGAAAGAGTTTCATCTTGAAAATACATCCAAATATTTCGACGATTATACTCGAACCTACTCAGATTTTCCTTTCCTTGTGAAGCTTGAGAAGAGAGAAGGGCGTTATGTTCCAAGTCGTATGGTGAGAGCCTCTGATTTTGATAAATCAATGGGAGAGAAAAATAACCCTGAATGGAAAACAGTGTGCCTAAACGAAGAGACTGGAGATGTCACTGTCCCGACAGGATCCATTGGATTTCGTTGGGGAGAAGAGGGTAAATGGAATATTGTGCCCACAGATGCTAAATCTGAGAAAGGATTTCGTCCGCAAAAAACATTACTAGGAAAACATGATGATATTTTAGATGTAGGTTTCCCTTACTTTGCAAATGCAGAGCATGAACATGGTTATTTTGAAACAAATAAACAAGACGAGATTTTAGATCGTAAGCTCCCTGTTAAATATTTAAAGTTAAATGGTGAGAAAGTACCTGTTGTCACTGTCTTTGATCTTGTGTGCGCTAATTATGGGGTGGCACGTGAGGGGCTTGATGGTGGGAATGTAGCGTCAAATTACGATGAGAATGTTCCTTACACACCCAAATGGCAAGAAAGTATTACAGGCGTTCCTGCTGAACAAATTGTTCAGGTAGCGCGTGCTTTTGCTAGTAATGCTGATAAGACAAAAGGGAAGTCGATGATCATTATTGGTGCTGCGATGAACCATTGGTATCACATGGACATGAATTATCGTGCCTGCATCAATATGTTGGTTTTTTGTGGTTGTATCGGAGAATCAGGTGGAGGTTGGTCTCATTATGTAGGACAAGAAAAACTTCGTCCTCAGACAGGATGGCTTCCATTAGCATTTGCACTGGATTGGACGCGTCCTCCACGTCAACAAAATTCGACATCATCTTTTTATGCGCATACAGATCAGTGGCGTTATGAGACTTTGAATATTAGTGAAATTCTTTGTCCAACAGCTGATAAAGAAAAGTGGGACGGCTCGTTGATTGATTGTAATGTTCGTGCCGAACGTATGGGGTGGCTTCCTTCAGCGCCTCAATTACAAGAAAATCCAATAAATCTTGTAAGAGATGCTGAAAAGATAGGGAAAGATCCTATTGAACATGTTGTGGATCGCCTTGAATCAGGAGATTTGCGGATGTCTTGTGAAGACCCTGATCACCCAGATAATTGGCCCCGTAATTTATTTGTTTGGAGATCTAATTTACTGGGATCATCTGGAAAGGGGCATGAGTATTTTCTAAAACACCTTCTTGGAACACAAAATGGCGTACAAGGTAAGGATTTAGGTGTAGAGGGAGTAAACATTTCAAAAGATGTTACATGGCACGATCAAGCTCCAGAGGGAAAACTAGATCTCTTAGTAACTCTTGATTTTAGAATGTCTACGACCTGTATGTATTCCGATATTGTCCTACCGACAGCAAGCTGGTATGAGAAAAATGATCTCAATACATCTGATATGCATCCCTTTATTCATCCTCTTTCAAAAGCCATTGACCCTGTCTGGCAGAGTCGATCCGATTGGGAGATTTATAAAGGATTGGCAAAGAAATTTTCTGAATTAGCTCCAAAGCATTTGGGGGTAGAAAAGGAAATTGTTCTAACGCCTATTCAGCATGATACATCAGGAGAAATAGCACAATTAGATGTAAAGGAATGGCATAAGGGGGAGTGTGATCTTATCCCCGGTCAAACGGCACCTGCTATGAAAGTCGTTGAACGCGATTATCCTGCGACCTATAAACGTTTTACCTCTTTGGGACCTCTTCTTGAGAATCTCGGGAATGGAGGAAAAGGAATTGGTTGGAATACGGATCATGAAATAGAATTTTTGAAAGCTCTTAACGGTGAAAACAAAGAAGGACATGCTAAAATTGAGAGTGATATTGATGCAGCTGAAGTTGTTTTAACTCTAGCTCCTGAAACAAATGGTGAGGTAGCCGTAAAAGCATGGGAAGCTTTAAGTAAAATGACGGGGCGTGATCACACGCATCTTGCTAAACCAAAGGAAGAAGAAAAAATTCGTTTTCGAGATATTCAGGCACAACCTCGTAAGATTATCAGTTCACCAACATGGAGTGGAATTGAATCTGAACATGTTTGCTACAATGCAGGATATACAAATGTTCATGAATATATTCCATGGAGAACCTTAACAGGGCGTCAGCAATTATATCAAGATCATCCTTGGATGCTGGCTTTTGGTGAAGGGCTTGTTTCTTATAAGCCACCAATTAATACGGCAACGGTTCATCAAATGTTAGAAAAACATGGAGATGAAACACCAACAATATGTTTGAACTTTATTACCCCTCACCAAAAATGGGGAATTCATTCTACCTATTCTGATAACCTTCATATGTTGACGCTTTCACGTGGGGGCCCCATTGTCTGGATGAGTGAAGTCGATGCTAAAAAAACAAATATTAAGGATAATGATTGGGTAGAAGTCTTTAATACGAATGGTGCAATTATGGCACGAGCCGTTGTTTCACAACGCGTTAACCAGGGGATGCTCATGATGTATCATGCTCAGGAAAAAATTGTAAATACTCCAGGGAGCAAGATTACAAATGCACGGGGAGGGATTCACAATTCTGTAACACGCACAACAGTGAAACCAACGCATATGATTGGAGCCTATGCTCAGCAATCATATGGATTTAATTATTA
>JAJFGT010000112.1 GCA_021776015.1 Alphaproteobacteria bacterium | reverse complement strand
GCTGTCTTTAATGGCTCTCAGGAAGGAGATTCTCAGGAAATTGATCTTATATTACATCAGACAGGGCAAAATAAGAGAATTGTAAAAAGCCTGCCACAAAGTGGATTTGAGCGTTTAACACAGGGGCGAACTGTGTTTCTTATGGATGTTGGGAATGCTCCAACTCCACCATTTGATCGGCAAGCTCACCTTGCTCCGCTTGCATTTGAACTGTCCTATGGAAAAGACCGTATTGTTGTAAATTGTGGAACATCGTCTAGAGGCTTTTCAAAAAATTCTTCAAGTTCTGAATGGGCAGATGTTTTACGACGAACATCTGCACACAGTACTCTGATTTTAGATCATCGCGATGTCATGGATATTAAGGAAAATGGAACGATTAAAAATCGCCCTAAATCAGTGTGTGTTCAACGGACAGATGAAAAAAATAAGGCTGTGCTGGAATCAATGCATGATGGTTATAGACATCTCTACGGGGTAGACCATGTACGACAAATTTATATGTCTGATAAGGGACATACGATTCAAGGAAAAGATTCTTTATTTGGAGAGCTTTCTCAAGGCCAAGAATTTCAGAAAATTCTATCGTCTCAATCCGCTAAAACTATTCAGGCAGTCATTCGTTTTCATCTTCACCCTAAAGTACGAGTCTCTTTAATTAGGAATGAAGAAGAGGCTCTATTAAGGCTTCATAGTGGCGTAGGTTGGAGGTTTCAACAATCAGGGGCCTGTTTAAAATTAGAGGAAAGTATTTATATGGGGGCAGATTCTCAATCTCTTGTGCCTGTGAAAACACAACAACTTGTTCTTTCCTTTGATATAAACTCAGATGTCACTCAGATAGAGTGGATGTTTCAAAGAGAAAATTCGTAAAGTATAAATCAATAAAATGTTTTTATTATGAGTATGTTAAAATTTAAAAATGAAAATTCTGACTACATAAAAAGGTCTTGATTTAAATATAGAAAAGGGGCATAAATAGGTAGATTTTAGGCATTTTTATGCCTCACAGGGTTATTTTTGAAAGAATTCTAAAATTTATATACTTTAAAAAAAGATGGAAGAGTAAGGAGCTATACTCATGATTGGATTTAAAAAGACATGTCAGGCATTCGTTCTGACAACAGCATTAGTCGCAGGTGGGTTTTATACTTCTGCAGTTTGGGCTGAAGATGTGAACGCTATTGACACACTAAAAGAAGCTGTGGCTGTTGGAGTTGAAACAAACCCAGAGTCAGGAGTTGTTGAAAATAGTCGCCGTGCTACAGATGAAGAGCTTCGTCAAGCCAAAGCATTATATTATCCTTCTGTCGATTTAAATGCAGATACTGGATATGAATGGACTGAAGATATAGGAACAAGAGCGAGAACAGGAGATGATGAAAGCTTATACCGTTATCAGGTGGGCCTAACATTAACTCAAATGCTTTTTGATGGATTTGATACTTTTTATGAGAATGAACGTCAGACTCATCGTGTAAGATCTGCATCTCATCGTGTACGTGAAACAGAAGAATTTGTAGGGCTTGATATTGTTGAGGCTTATTTAGATGTTGTACGTCAACGTCGTCTTCTTGATATTGCACGTGAGAATGTAGGACAACATGTTTCTATTCTAAAACGTATAGAAGATGGTGCAAATGCAGGTCGTTCAACGACAGCAGATGTTGAACAGGTGCGAGCACGTTTAGCGGCATCAAGAGCCAATGAAGCAAATGTTATAGAGGCTTTGCGCTCTGCTGAAGCGACATTTAATCGTGAAGTTGGGGATATGCCTGGAAACCTAAGGATGCCAATTGTTCCTGTTGATGCCTTATCCTCTGACCTTGAAGAAGAGGTTAAGTATGCTCAAACACACAGCCCAACTTTAGATATCTTTGAAGCTGATGTGAATGTTGCTGAAGCTGAGTGGCGTGGAAATGGATCAACATTATATCCGCAGATTGATTTGCAATTAAATGCTCGTCAAGCTGATAATGTTGGTGGAGTTGAAGATGATGATAAATCAGCAACCGCTCTTGTAACAATGGATTGGAATCTTTTTCGTGGTGGAGCAGATAAAGCTCGTGTAAAAGAATTTGTCTATCGCTACGCACAAGCAAAAGAGCGTCGTAATGATGCTGCACGTGCAGTTGAAGATGATGTGAGACAGACATGGGCGCAAATGCTGGCAGCAGGGGACCGAGCTAAACAGTTTACGTCACAAGCTGCAGCGAACCAACAAGTTGTACGTGCATACATGGATCAATTTGATCTAGATCGTAGAACTCTTTTAGATGTTTTGGATTCTCAGAATGAATTGTTTGTATCTCGTTCAAATGCATTGAATAATGAAGTTCTTGAAATGTTTGCTGTCTACAGACTCCTAGGTTTGAAAGGCCAGCTTCTTCCAACATTGGATATTGCATACCAAGCTGAGGTAGACCCTAACGACAATTACTGATATCATTCGATCCGAACACTAATCTTTCAATATCGTTTCGGATACATATCATGGATAAAAAAAATTACAAAACGGCTGAGAATAATGATTCTTCAGCCGTTTCTGATTCTGAACCTCCTCAAAATAATGAAGGTTCAATCCCAAAAGTTGGAGTAGAGTCTACGGATGGGTGGCCATTGGAAGCGGATCGCTTAGCTGTTAAAGAGCCTTTAGTTGAGTGTCTAAAAATTTTAGCAGGACATTATGGGCGGCGGACAAGTGTTAATTCTTTAACTGCAGGACTGCCTATTCCCTTAACAGGCATTACCCCTCAATTATTTTCGCGTTCAACAGATCGAGCAGGTTTGCAATCTCGTTTGATTGAAAGATCCATTGAAGCATTGGCTATTGTTCCTAATTTACCTTGTATCTTAGTATTAGAGGGCAGGCAGGCATGTATTTTATGGAGGATTGTCTATCCTAAAAATAAAAAAGAGGCCACGTCTGCTGACGAGAAGACAAAACGCCCATCTTCTGAACCTAGATTCTATGTTCAATTTCCTGAAACAGATGAAGAGAAAAAGATTTTAACTCTTGATGAGATGAAACGTGTATATGCAGGATACGCCTTTTTTGTTCGCCCTGTTGCCCGTGTGGATGATCGAGCTGGTCCTGCAACAATTGATTCAGCTCGAGATTGGTTTTGGGGGACATTAAAAGAAAATTGGAAAATCTATAAAGAAGTTATTCTTGCATCAATTATAATTAATGTCCTAGCTCTTTCCAGTACAATTTTTATTATGAATGTTTATGATAGAGTCATTCCTAATCAGGCATTTGAAACTCTATGGGTTTTAGCCTTTGGTGTAATGATTGCTTTTTTCTTTGATTTTATTTTAAAAAATTTAAGGTCTCTTTTTTTAGATGCAGCTGGACGAAAAGCTGATGTTAAAATATCCGCAGCGTTATTTGAACAAATGTTGGGAATGAAACTATCTGAACGTCCTGCGAGCGCAGGGGTTTTAGCCGCCAAT
>JAJFGT010000111.1 GCA_021776015.1 Alphaproteobacteria bacterium | reverse complement strand
ATGATATTTTTGGCATTTCTTATCATTGATATGGTCACGGCAGCAATTCTTATGTCGATGGGGATGATGATGTTGCCACCAATTATGATTTCTTTACCATTCAAGATAGTCTTTTTTGTTCTTGTAGATGGGTGGAATCTTATTACAGGATCACTGATTCAAAGCTTTGATTCTTTACCGCCTCCAACAGATCCGCCAATTTAAACTATCCTTAGTTCTTGATCGTTTAATCTGAATGAAAAGAGTGGCTTTACTTTAAAAGTTCAGCATAGACATCTAATGTTCTGCCTGTCATGTGGTCTTTTGTAAAGTTTTGAGCCACATGGTGCATGGCACGCGTGGCTAAAATAGCCCGCTGTTCTGGTGTTAGAGACAAAGCTTCTTCAATAGCTTGTGCCAATTTTTGAGGATTGCTTGGAGGGACAAGCCATCCTGTTTCACCATGAAGAACCGTTTCCATAGCACCACCATGATTTGTAGCTACGATCGGGCGTCCCATGGCTTGTGCCTCAACAGGAATTCGTCCAAATCCCTCTGGATCTGTAGAAGCGCTCACAACGACAGTGGAGAGCATATAAGCAGAAGGCATATCTGAACAATGGTCAATCATACGCATACGGCGCTCCATTCCATTATCCAGAATAAATTGTTCCAACTCCGCACGATATTCTGTGCGTCCTTGGTCTGAGCCTATAATGAGTCCGAAGACATCTTTCCGTTTGATCAGAGAGAGGGCTTTTACAAAATCATGATGCCCTTTCCAACGAGAGAGGCGCCCCGGGAGCATTACTATGTTTTTACCTTCAGGAATTCGCCATTCACGGGTCAGTGTTATCAATCGTTCTGATGTCACAAGGGAGGGGTGAAATCGATCCATGGGAATGCCTCTAGGAATAAGGCGAAGTGTTTCTTCATCCAGTCCATAATTTTCGTGTAAATATTGCGCTACATAATTTGAGATGGCAATTACACGTTCTCCTCGTGACATTGAGGAATTATAAAACTTTTTTGTATTGTTATGAAAGTTATAGGGGGCGTGACATGTTGTAATGAAATGAGCGTTTGTATGCTCACAGGCTTTAAAGGCACTCCAAGCGGGGGCACGACTTCTTGCATGAACAATATCAACGTTATGTTTCTTAATGAGTTGACGGATTTTATGAATATTTCTCCACATGATGAGAGGGTTTTTGGAATGAACAGGCAGGTTAATATGAGTCGCTCCAACACGGGCAAGATCAGACAAGCGTGTACCCCCATGAGAAACAACGATGGCATGAGCTTTTGCTTTTACGAGGGCATCAGCCACATCAATACATCCTTGTTCTGCGCCGCCAGAGCTCAGTTCAGGAATAATTTGCATGACAACAGGTGTTGTACGGTTTTTCATGGTATAAGATCCTTGATAATTATAAGCCATCCATTTAGCATACTTCTAGGGTAGAGGGAAATGATGACCATTCAGATGCACACAGTTTATCACAAAAAAATAGAAACAAAACTCGCCTATTCTAAAAAAGAGGGAGATTTGTCAAAGCCAATGATTGTCTTCTGTGGTGGGTTTCGTTCTGATATGCAGGGTACAAAAGCCCTCTTCTTAGAAGCTTATGCGATACAAAATGGATATGGTTATATTCGGTTTGACTATAGTGGTCATGGGCAATCAGGCGGAGAGTTTGAAGAAGGAACCATAAGCTCTTGGACACAAGATGCTAAAGCTATAATACGTGATTTGACGGATGAGCGTGATTTTATTTTAGTGGGCTCATCAATGGGGGGCTGGATTTCTCTCCTTTGTGCCAAAGAATTTGGTTCCCGTGTGAAAGGATTGATTGGCGTTGCGGCAGCTCCTGACTTTACAAAAGATATGATCAATGAACATTTCTCTGAGGAAATGAAAAACACTCTTGAGCAAAAGGGGCGTGTTGAACTTCCTAATGAATATAGTGATGAGCCCTATATTATTACGAAAGCCCTTATTGACGATGGACATCAACAAAGTATTTTAGGCGCCCCCATTGATATTGAGTGCCCTGTTGTTCTTATCCAAAGTAAATTGGATTCCAGTGTTCCATGGGAGAAAGCCCTTAAGATTCAAGAACGGTTAACCTCTGAAAAAGTTGATGTAATTCTACTCAAAGATGGAGATCACAGCCTATCTCGTCCACAAGACTTAAAGCGTCTTGAGCAATCTATAGATTATTTACTGTCTGAAGTATAACGGACTTTATTTTCTATTATATTCAAGCTTCTTCTTTTTTTCACGCTTCAGAAGAGATTTGTTCCGAGGTGGGCCTTTTCTTTTAAAGAGAGATGAAAAGTTCATTTCTCCAAGAGAATCCGATAGTTTAACAAAAAGACCTAATGCAAGAAAAAATCCTAGAAAAGAAAGAGCAACCCAGAGTGTCTCTTGTTCAAAAACCCAGCCAACATAACTCAGATAGTCTTCTTGATAATTATCTTCCATCATTTGGATGATAAAACCTTCTGCTGGTGGAATGTAAGTTGTAATAACCCAGCCAAAGTCACTTAAGGCAAAGGGAAGGTTTTTCTCATGGGAAACCCATGCGTCATGTCCCAGTACAAGGGCGGCGATTAGGATTGTAAAAGCAATAAAAGCCTCCCTTGGGTTACCTCTTTAAGTGTTTATTTTAAGCAGTCATCGGATAC
>JAJFGT010000012.1 GCA_021776015.1 Alphaproteobacteria bacterium | reverse complement strand
CCTTGCTAAGGTCGCCTATAGAGACATTTTACAATTTCATCTAACTGATCCAACGATTGGAAAGAGATAGAAACACTTCCCTTATTCTTCTTTTTAAGATCAATAGAGACATGCAAGCCCATTTTATCAGAAATTTCTTTTTCAAGTGCAAGAGTATTGAGATCTTTTGTAGGTTTCTCAATAGATTTGGCTTTTGATCGGGAAGAAGGTTTCTGACCTTTAGTTTCTTGAATAAAACTTTCAACCTCACGGACATTAAGCCCTCGGTCAATAATCTCTTTTGCTAAAATTTCTGGATTCTCAGAGGTAATAAGAGCACGAGCATGTCCCGCAGAAAGACTGCCTTCCCGTAAATACCCTTGTACTTTTTCAGGTAATGTCATCAAACGAACCATATTGGCAACATAAGGACGTGACTTTCCAATAGATTGTCCCGCCTCTTCCTGTGTATAGTCAAACTCTTCAATCAATTGAGATAATGCAGTGGCCTCATCAATGGGATTAAGATCTTCTCTTTGAAGGTTTTCAATGAGTCCGATTTCCAAAGTCATTTTATCAGATAAATCTTTAATAATGACGGGAACTTCATGAATGTTGGCAATTTGTGCGGCACGCCAGCGACGCTCTCCTGCAACAATTTCAAACCGATCTGATCCATGGGGATCAGGACGAACCAATAAAGGCTGAATCATGCCATGTTGTTGAAGAGATTGAGCTAATTCTTCTAAAGATTCATCATTAAACTTTTTTCTGGGCTGATAAGCACCAGGATAAATTTGGGCAACAGAAATTAAACGACGATATTTTGAACCTTTATGTGTTGAAGGATCAATATTTGAATCTGACACTTCAAAAACCTGTCCATCTTCATCCAATTGTGGATAGTCACCTTCTTCATCTTCAAAAAGAGCGTCAAGTCCACGACCCAATCCACGTTTTTTAAAACTTTTTTCAAGCTTCTCATAAACATCACTCTCTTCTGAGCTTTTTTTCTCTGTCATAATCTAAGCAACCTTATTGTGAGTCTTATGTTCTGTATTATTTATTTCATCAGAGAGCTGAGCCCGCTCACGGTTTAAAACTTCTCGTGCAAGCTTAATATAAGCCTGAGCTCCTGAACATTTCATATCATATATAATCGCAGGCAATCCATATGAAGGGGCTTCTGATAAGCGAACATTCCGTGGAATAACTGTTTGGTAAACTTTATCACCAAAATGAGAACGAACATCCTTTTCAACCATTGCTGAAAGATTATTCCGCCTATCCACCATTGTTAAAACAACACCCTGAATCCCTAACTTCTTATTAAAATTCTTACGAACCCTATCGATTGTTTTAACAAGATGACTTAATCCTTCCAAAGCAAAAAATTCACATTGCATAGGCACAATTACGGAATCAACGGCAACAAATGCATTCAATGTCAAAAGACTAAGAGATGGAGGACAATCAAAAACAATATAATCAAAAGGAAGTGGTTTACGAACAGCTTCCCGTAAACGATATTCTCTGTGAGGTGCTGTTACCAGCTCGATTTCAGCTCCAGACAAGTGAATTGAAGATGGAACAACACGTAAGTTTGGAACCTTTGTTGCAACAGATAAATCCTCTACGTTTGCATCATCAAACAAAAGATCATATGTGCTTCCTCGAATTGCTGATCGCCTAACACCAAGTCCTGTCGATGCATTTCCTTGAGGATCCAAATCAATTAATAAAACTCTTTTTCCAACAGCACTCAAAGCCGTTGCCAAATTTACAGCTGTTGTTGTCTTTCCAACTCCGCCTTTTTGATTAGCAATTGCCAGCAAACGTGGGATTTTCAGTATGGATCTTGACACGGCATTCTCCCTCTAAAAAATTTATAATGGACAAATAAAATGTTACCTAAAAAGAGCAGAAAAAACAATAAAGTTTATAAGAACCTTAAGCTTATGCACACCATTAAAGCCATTTTACCTTAACAAGAGCTGCTGAAGAGGAGGTTTGACTCTTCATAGAAGAGCATTCAATATTATATTTATCTGGTATTTCATCTATTTCTCCTTGATAGCTCTCTCCCTTCAAAAAGAGACCCTCAAGCCCCTTTCGTTTCCACGGATCACAATAAAGTAATAATTGTTTAAGTGGCGCTAAAGCTCGTGCCGTTACCACATCAGGAGAAGGAAGCTCTATGGATTCAATTCGTGTCGCATGCACGGTTGCACAAGCGCCTGTTTCACGTGAAACAGTTTTTAGAAAAGAACATTTTCTTTGATCAGATTCAATTAAATGAACATCTAGATCAGGGCGAAGAATAGCGATAATCAAGCCAGGAAACCCTGCACCACTCCCCAAATCATAGAGTGTTTTTATTCCCTCAGGGAGGTGCTCTATAATTTGTACAGAATCCAAAATATGCCGTTCCCATGAATCTTTCAAAGAGTTTTGACTCACAAGATTAATTGTTTTCTGCCATTTGTGAAGTAATGCCTCATAAGTTTTCAAATGGTCATACATTTCACTGGAAATATGATTTTCAATATCATGCAGCATTCTGTTGAGCCCCTGATTTTACATGTCGCAATAGTGCCATAATTGCTGCAGGCGTAACCCCTGGAACACGAGACGCTGATCCTAAAGTTGTAGGGCGAGCCATTTCAAGTTTTTGCTTCACTTCATTTGAAAGAGATCCAATCAAAGAATAATCTAAATCTTCTGGAAGTAATAATTTTTCATCTCGTTTGAAAGCGGCAATATCAGAATCCTGTCTATCCATATAACCTGAATAATGTGCGTCGATTTCTATTTGCTCCCGAATATCCAGATCCACCTCTTTTAAAACAGTCCAAAATTCAGATAAGATATTCCATGAAATATCCTTATATCTCAAAAGATCAAAAGCTGTACGACGACGACCATCCTTATTGATACGAATATTATATTTTTCCAGCTCATTAGGTGTCGCCTCTAAGGAGTGGACACATAAAAGTGCTTCAGACAGACGGTCTTTTTTATCCCTCCATTTCTGGATACGTTCTTCTCCAATACAACCTAATGCAATCCCCTTCTCTGTTAATCTTTGATCTGCATTGTCCGCTCTTAAAGTTAAGCGATATTCAGCACGGCTAGTAAACATTCTATAGGGCTCTGGTGCTCCTCGTGTAATAAGGTCGTCAATCAAGACCCCAATATAGGCTTCAGAACGATCCAATGTAAAAACAGGCGCGGTTTCACGTGAAACATTTATATGCGAGGCTTGAAGGGCTGCGTTTAAACCTGCCATCAGACCCTGAGCCCCCGCTTCCTCATAACCCGTTGTTCCATTGATTTGTCCTGCCAAAAATAAACCAGGGACAATTTTTGTTTCCAATGTATTTTTTAAACATCGTGGGTCAACGTAATCATATTCGATTGCATAAGCCCACTCTAAAACCTCAACACGCTCAAGCCCCGGGATTGTTTTCAGAAATTCTGCCTGTACATCTATAGGAAAAGCATTAGATATCCCATTCGGATAAACACTGTGCGTATCTAATCCTTCTGGCTCAAGAAAAATTTGGTGACTATCTTTATCCGCAAATCTTACAACTTTATCTTCAATAGAAGGACAGTAACGAGGGCCCGCTCCTTGAATTTGTCCAGAATAGAGTGGTGCCTTATGAAGATTATCATGAATAATTTTATGTGTTTCCAATGTTGTATGAGTCATATAACAAGAGATTTGAGGGACAGTTATGGAGTCCGTTAAAAATGAAAATGGCACGGGCGGCGCATCTCCAATTTGTTCTCTACAAAGAGACCAGTCAATCGTCCGCCCATCGAGTCGTGCAGGTGTCCCTGTTTTTAATCTTCCTAATGGAAAGTTTAATCTTTCAATTGTCTCTGCCAAAGCAATGGATGGTTTTTCTCCAACACGCCCTGCAGATATTTTATCCTCTCCTCGATGAATCATCCCTCGTAAAAAAGTTCCCGTTGTCATGACAACAGATTTAGCTTTGAGCTCTTGCCCGGAGCTTGTTAAAATACCTACAATTTCTCCTTGTTCATCAAGAATGAGATCCTCTGCTCCGTCTGCAATCAAAGATAAATTAGGCAAATTAAACAAATAGGCCTGCATAGCATTCCGATAAAGCTCACGATCTGCCTGAGCACGAGGCCCTCGTACAGCAGCCCCCTTTGAAGCATTCAACATACGATATTGAATACCTGATTGATCAATTACGCGTCCCATCAATCCATCCAAAGCATCAATCTCACGAACAAGATGCCCTTTCCCCAAACCTCCAATAGCAGGATTACAGGACATGGCACCAATTGTTTCTATCTTATGGGTAAGAAGTGCTGTCTTTGCTCCAAGGCGCGCAGAGGCAGAAGCTGCCTCACAGCCAGCATGCCCGCCACCGATTACAATCACATCAAAAGATTTATCCATAGAGGAGCTTATATCAAACTCTTGTGTAAAATTCTATAAAATTATCCACAGGGCATGAGACGCCTATTTTTCTATTAAAATATAGTATTTACAGGTTAAGCTCTAGACTCATTTTCCAATACAAAAATCACGGAAAATAACATCCAGTAAATCTTCGACATCAACACGTCCTGTGATTCTCCCTAAAGCTCTTAAAGCTAGACGAATATCTTCTGCCATTAAATCTATTTGCTCTATTTGAAGTGCTCGTTCTATAGCTGTTTGAGCCTCATGTAATGTATCTCTGTGACGTTGGCGTGTTAAAGATACAGACTCTCCTCCCCCCATTAATCCATCAAGCTTTTCTTTGAGAAGAACTAAAAGAGCCTCAATATTATCGTGCGTGTTAATAGAAATATGAAGAGGATTTCCTTCAAGATTTAATTTTGAAGCTAAATCTGATTTGTTAACAATAATGATAGAATGCTCATCACATAAATCATAAATATCTTGTTGCTCTTCTATAGATTTTGATCCATCAAACATCAGAATTTTTAAATCTGCAGCACGAGCACGCTCTAAAGCACGGCGTATTCCTTCAGATTCAATACGATCTTGTGCCCCCTTCCCTAACATGTCTTCAGAACGAATTCCTGCTGTATCTGACATAATTACAGGATATCCTGATATATCAAGATGCGCTTCGATAACATCACGAGTCGTCCCTGAAACATCCGAAACAATTGCAATATCCCTTTGTGCTAAATAATTGATAAGGCTTGATTTTCCTGAG
>JAJFGT010000110.1 GCA_021776015.1 Alphaproteobacteria bacterium | reverse complement strand
CGGATGCTATTGCGTGAAGCCGTGAAGGATGAAAAGAAACACCCTAATATTTGTAAAGAACATAAACCACGGACAGCATGGATGTGGTCAAAAGGATCGAAGGCGCTGGAGGAAGCAATGGTTATACTCATTCCCCCAACGCCTAAGAAAGTAGGTTAATAATCAAGTTGGTCATTTATCCTACATGGGCAATTTGAGCAACTTGGATACTTAGGGTAATCGCCAGAACCACTTCTTACCTTTCTTGAAGCTCTTTGCACCAACATCTGTTTTAGCCCTCTTCAAAGTCATCTTTGATATATCATTTTCAAGTGCTTCATCCTCCAAAACCTTCGATGTGAGAGGTTTTTTAGATAGTATCTTTTGCAAAAATAATTTAGCACGTTCTCTCTCATTTTCTTTTTGTGGCTTTAACATCAGCAGCTCATCAGCAGATAAATCACTTTTCCCTTTCCATACAAGTTGTCCAATTTCCGTATCAGGTGCATCAGTGATCTGAAATGAAAGCGTCTGTCCTTCTTTTACGCCGTTACATTTGTTTTGTGCTAGATATCTAAGGTCTTTGTTCTCAGGGCATCTTTTCATTATTAAACTTGAGCGAGCACCGCCCATAATTGAAACAGCACCAGATCCTGCATAGGAGGCATTATCCGTGGAGGCTTTTCTCAAGTGTCTGACTAGAATTATTGCAGTATCATGTTGCCGTGCTACATTTCTAATGCGCTTAACAAGTTGTGCCATATCACCATTATCGTTGACTCGCCTGTTACCAAGTACAGATGTGAATGTATCAATAATGACAAGCTCAAAACGCTTTTTAGAAAGAGCATCCTCTAAATAATTAAACCCCTCTTCATCGAGCGAGAGGTAATCATTAACAAAGTATATTTTCTTTTGGTCGGCTCCTTGTAAGCGTGCTCTTGTCTTAAAAACACTGTTAGGGTTGTCTTCAATTGCGAAGAATAAAACATTGCCTGTTCGTTGTGGAGTTATGCCACAAAAAGCCTTGCCAGTTGTAACTGATGCGGCTATTTCACCAAGAAGTGTTGACTTACCACACCCAGGATCACCTTCCAACATGTTAGGTTCTCCGACACAAATATAGGGTTTTATAACGAACTCAGGATCCTTCTCTTCTTCGTCATATAGACATGAAGTCTTATGTTCAAATGAGCTTTCATATTTTGAACACCCGTATGAAATACTTTCAAGCTCATCCTCCTCCAACCGAGGACTACAAGCTTGTTTATTTAGTTTCTTCAACAGTCCATGAATTTGTTTATTATCTAAGCCACGATGCTTAAAATAACCCGCCATACTGACAACAAATGAGTGTCAACCGCCTACTGATATTTTTAGAGGTTTAGATATCATAGTATTTGAGGTAGGTTTTTGTGCGTTCTGACTAAGCAATAAAACAATTCGACTTGGTATTTTTTTAGCTTCCATGATTATACCTCCCATTTATATTGTATGCCAGAAGGGTGAATGCTAGGAGGCATAACAATATAGCCATCCTTACCACCTCCCTTAATATCAAGCCCTGGCATCACTGCGTTTTTCGATGTTAAGTCTGCTATCACGTAAAGGTGAAAACCCCTTGGTGTAATAACTTTTATATGGGGCATATTGAAATCCAGAGATTCAAATGTCTTTATTCCCTCTTCCCCATCGAAATCAAGCGCAACTAACCCTTTAAAGAGAGGGCTACCTATGTTGGCGTCTGGGTATTTCTTCCACCATTGTCGTATTTTTTTCGGATCCGTTGTTGCAAGTTTATATCCTCCTTTGAAGATAGGTTTTTTGCTCTTTGGCTTTAATGGAAAAACAGGAATCCCTGCTTTTGCATATGCTAATGCGACATGGAGTATTCTCTTTGAGCACATTTTTTCTGTAAGACAGAATCTGACTGTATTTCTAGGCATTGTTAGCTCTACGTCTTGCACGTTGTGCCTCTAACCAAGAGTTTATTTCAGCTAAATCCCAGCATACTTTCTGTGCACTGAGGTAGATACGCTGTGGAAACAGACTATCTTTCTCGAGTTTTAAGAGGTGTGTATTAGAGTACGATATATTCATCGCCTCTAGGTTATTCCGGGTGAGTAGTGTTTTTTGATGTGTGGTCATACGATGTCTCCTTATTTTTTTCATATGGAGATATCTATTAATCACACTTTTTAAGAGGTGTGGGAAATAACCTCACCGCTAATTATTAGCGGTTAAATTAAAAGCCTCTACGCTCATTTTCATTCTCTATTTCTTTACTTAGATTCTTCCCTACCCAAGTTCTTTTCGGCATCTGTAAATTTTTATCTTTTGAAAATATAGAAAGTTCATACGCGAATTTTTCATGTGTCACTCTACCTTCAATTGTTTTTGCAATATCGTGAAAGATGGATTTTATGTATTCTTTATTAAATAACTCTTTGCAACCAGGTTTATTGAATGACATGGGGTTTTTGTCTTTTGGCATTTCAATCCAAAATTGTCGTCTACTTACGGCACCAGTGTCTCCGTATTTATCTGTATCTGTTTCGATTAAATAGAATTCACTTTTTGATATTCTAAAATCATGTCTTGCCCACTTAACAATCTTTGTGTCTTTTTGTTTAGAATCTAGCGAATGTTTTGTAGTATAAATTTTGACATTATTATCTTTTAAATATTCGCAAAACTTTTTAAATGTTTGGTCTGCTAGATGTTGGTTTCGTACATATCTTTTTTTTAATGTGGCCTTGTTTTCTAGCCCCTGCAATATTCGTAATGGAATATTAGACCATTCTTTACCAAATTGTTCATTACCTAAACTATTAAAAACATCCTCGGGTCTTTTAAGATTTTTTTCCTGAAAAATTGATGGTGTCATTTTGTGTTCTCAGATTTATTACATATTCTGCCCATTTATTGAGAGCCTCACGCTTTTCTTTATCATATCCGTATTGTTGGTAAACACCAAGTACTCCTGAAAATGTTCCAGAGACGTGATTAAGGACCTTTTCAACAACGTAAGGATTTATCCCAACTTGAGCCATCCGAGAGGCTCCTGTGCGCCTGAAATCATGAAAGACCCACCCTGTAATTCCTGTGGTTTCATCAATACGTTTTTTGTATTTTCCGTGCCCTGACACAGGCGTTTTTCCTGTTGTTGTGAATACGAAATCTGAGTGCAGGAAGCGTGGCAATGTTTCTAAAATTTTAATGACTGGTTCTGATAGTGGTACCATATGCGCTCTACCATTCTTTGCCCGTTCCTTTGGAATAGTCCAAATCTTGTTTTTCAAATCTAATTCACTCCAACGCATCCCTGATACTTCACCACGTCTTTGTGCGGTTAAGATTAAAATCTTTAGTAAGGGCTCGAAGGGGTAGCCAAATCCGCCACACACATTCCAAATGTTTAGAAGTTCGTCATCATCCAAAATGCGGTCACGTTTATTTTCTTTTGCTGGTTTCTTTACGCCATGACAGGGGCTATGCTCAATGTAATCTCTCTCAACACACCAGTTCAAAAAGCGACTAAGTGCTGAGTGAGCACGGTTGGCTTGCATCGGTGTTCCGCCTGCCATCAATTTATCAAGGTGGGCGATGATGTCTCTTTTATACAAGTCGGTTAAATTCACCTCTCCATATTCAGCCATGAACTTTTTCAATCGTGAGTCTGATATCGCCCAATCTTTATTATGGATTTTGGCATATAATTCAATGAAACGTGCATAGGCTTCTTTAATTGTATGAGCATTTGTTTGGTTTGAATGTAGAGAGCCATTCATCGCTTGTGTCATTTTTTCACCAGCCAACACTCTCGCATCTGCTAATGATAATGCAGGATAAGTCCCTAATGTAATGCGTTTCGCTTTGTTACGATAGCGTAGGCGAACATAGAAAGACCTTTGGCCCTCAGTTGTAACCCTTAGACCGAAGCCTTGTAGAATAGTATCGCAGTATTCTTGGCGCCGTTGTGTTGGTTTTATATTTTCAACGAATTTAGCTGTTATCTTTTTCTTTGCCATACAAGAAACATAAGATAAACAAGGTTCCTTTCTCAACCCTATTTATGGAGAGCAAGCTGTTGCATTGTTAAAGGTTCTAATGAAACATGAGGTAAGCTAATATAAAAAAATTGCGTAACACCTCCGCATAAACTTTGTAAGAAAAGAGAAGCTATTGCCTAAAACCTCATTAAAGAATTTTTACCTCGATAGAATCGCATCTATTAATGATCAGTTTTGTTACTTCAATTTTGCAGATATTCAACTTAATGAATCTATAGAGGGTATTCCTAAAGAAGATTATTCAAAAAGAACGACGGAATTATTTAGATCGAATGTGAATGCTCGTAGAATTGATATAGAGTTCGAAAATCTTTTAGAGTTTCGTCTTGAAGCAAAGCAAACTATTTCTGGAGTATCAGTATCGTTTGGCTTTGAGCAAATACTTTATTATTTAAAAGATGTCACTAAGTTGAAAATAGAAATATCTTCTACACAAGAGTCACCGACGAAGGCTGATGCTCCAGAGGAGAGGTTGTATGAAAACCTTATTATTTGGGGGAGTGATAATCCTGAACCGATAATTTTTAAAACACTAAAATATCTGAGATTTAGAAGAAACCATATCCTACATAAGAGATCTGATTTAACCCCTGATTTTAAAAAATTATTACGTGTAGAGGGACGCAATTTAAACAATTATTGGCGTTCTAATGATAATTTTAAGGAGCTAGATTTCTCCAGTGTAAATGTTGATGTATTTACTGAAGAGGAGGTTTATTGTTGTATGAGCCTTCTCAGAATTTGCCTGCAAGAAATAGATGGAATGGTGGCAGATACATTAAGTAAGGCTGACCTGATAAAATATGTAACTAGAAAAGTTCTGGAACATAATGGAAGTTTAAAAGGTCAAACCTCTCTTCTTGCAAGAAAAGTCTCAACTCGTTTGCTTAATGACTTTGATATAAAGATTAAGAGAGTAGATGTCATAAATAATGATAGTATGTAACCAATTATTTATGCGTTCTTTATTCTTTATTTACGGTTAGGAGAGATAATTCAAA
>JAJFGT010000109.1 GCA_021776015.1 Alphaproteobacteria bacterium | reverse complement strand
ATTCATGGCGCGTACTCTAAGTGTTTTTAGAGTAAAAAGCAAGTTATGGACATAATGTTTACAGTGATTGTGGTTTTACCAGTCAATATCTGTTCCAGGAAGGGCGACAGTAAGCCCATCTGTATCATCATTCATAATAATCTGACATCCAAGGCGAGATGATTTTTTAATATCAAAAGCAAGATCTAGCATATCTTCTTCTTCTTCTGATATTGAACCTTCGTCAGGAAGGCATTTGTTTTGAAAATCAGGGTGAACATAAACATGACAGGTGGCACAGGCTAAACCTCCACCACAGGCACCCTCTATCTCTTCGATGTCATTTTGCACAGCAACTTCCATTACAGAAAGTCCTTCAGAGGCATCAATTTCTATTTTTGTTTGATCGGGTTTTATAAATGTAATTTTTGGCATTATTTCTTTATTGTCTTCCTATGATATTTCCCCATGCCTCAATAAAAGCATCTATGTCTTGTTGTGTCGTGTCCCATCCCATTGAAATGCGCAGGCTATTTTTTGCTAGAGAATCTGTATGTCCCATAGCTTTTAAGACATGGCTTGTGTGAACAGAACCACTAGAGCATGCAGATCCAGCGCTGACAGATATACCTTCCAAATCGAGATTGATCAAGAGCATTGATGTATCCAATCCGTCTATAGAGATTGAAAGGGTATTGCCAACACGGGGTGAGTCACAGGCATTGATAATAATGCTGGGGTAAGAAGCTTTAAGTGCCTTTTCTATTTGATGTCGGTAATTTTTCAGTTTTTCTTGAAATGAGGGGATATCTTCTGCTGCTATTTTTGATGCCGCAATTCCAAAGCCGTGAATGGCTATAACATTTTCAGTTCCTGCGCGCTGGAGACGTTCCTGTCCTCCACCGTGTATTAATTTAGGAGGATTTAGGCCTTGTGCCATAATCAAAGCACCAATTCCTTGTGGCCCACCAATTTTATGAGCAGATAAAGTTATAAAGTTGGCACCCATAGTTGAGAAATCAAGAGGAATACGCCCTAGAGCCTGAACTGAATCGCTATGAAAGAGGCAGTCATAGTTTTTAAGAAGAGCAACAATATCCTCAATAGGTTGAATGGTACCTGTTTCATTATTCACCATCATAATAGAAACAAGAGTAGGGCGTGAATCAGATTCGAGGAGCCTTTTCAGAGCATCTAAATCAATTAGACCCGTAGGAAGGACAGGAATAACTTCAACATCAACCCCCGAATGTAAAACAGAAGGATGTTCAATAGCTGAGACTAAGATTCGTCTGTGAGGGGCGTAACCCTTTAGAATCATATTGTTGGCTTCTGTGGCACCGCTTGTGAAAATAACTTGTTTCGGTTGACAGCCCACACATTTTGCAATTTGAGCACGTGCCTGTTCTATCATTTTTCTAGATTGGCGACCCTCATAATGGATTGAAGACGGGTTTCCTGTGTGTTGCAAAGCAGACGCCATTCCCTCAATAACTGTAGGGTAAAGTGGCGTCGTTGCATTATAGTCTAGGTAAATTCTTTTTTTATCTGTCATTTTGTATGAGGTCTTATTTTTTACGTGCTTGTTTTTTAGAAAATCACATTTATCTTGTTGAATATCCACATATAATTTGGGTTGGCAAGAGAAAAGATTGGACAAAACAACATTGAATAGTCTATAAGAAGCACACTAAGCGCTTAGGATAAAGTGTTCAGTCATAGACAACATAGAATATACACAGGAACAGAATGCCAAATATTATTATTAATGGACCTGCAGGTCGTATAGAAGCTGCATATTCTCACTCAAAAGTTCTCAATGCCCCTTTAGCTGTTATCTTTTCTCCTAACCCATTGCAGGGCGGGACAATGAATAACAAGGTGACATATACACTCTTTCAAGCATTTGTTGAGAGGGGTTTTTCAGTTGTTCGTTATAATTCTCGTGGTGTTGGAAAAAGTCAGGGTGTTTTTGATAAAGGAGAAGGGGAGCTCACTGATGCTGCTGCCATTCTTGACTGGATTCAAACACTCAATCCAAAAGCTTCAGGCCTTTGGACAGCAGGGTTTTCTTTTGGATCGTGGATTAGTATGCAACTTTTGATGCGTCGTCCTGAAATTAAAGGGTTCGTTTCTGTGGGGTTACCTGCAACGGAATATGATTTTACATTTTTAGCACCCTGTCCTCAATCTGGATTGATCCTAAAAGGATCACGAGACAATATTGTATTGAAGGAAGATGTTGACGTTGTTGTTGAACGTTTGAATGCTCAAAAAGGCATTGTCATTGATTATAGAACGATCGAAGGTGCAAACCATTTCTTTACAGACCATTGTGATCATGTCAAATCTAACGTTCATGACCATTTGAATGGAGCAGGGGCTGGACTCAGAGTGTTATCTGAAGAGAGAGTTCTCCTGTCTGCTTAGTCTACTATTTTAAAGACTCAAGATTCTAATTCTTTTCCTCGTTTCTGTGCGCAATGAATGGCTTTTGAAAAGAGCTCAAAAATAGCATCCTTATCTGTAAGGCTATGAACGGCACTTTCTGTTGTTCCTCCTTTACTAGCAACACTTTTTCGTAAGTCTGTTGCGGAAAGAATATTTTGATTTTTCTGTAAGAGTTGTGTGCTTCCAATGACAGTTTGTTCGGCAAGCTTGGAGGATAATTTTTCTGAAAGCCCACATTCTATGCCTGCTCTGGTCATGGCTTCAACAAGGAGAAAAAGATAGGCAGGGCCGCTTCCAGATACAGCTGTGACAGCATTCATAAGTGTTTCATCTTTAATCCACTCAACATGTCCTATAGATTCCGTAAGGGCTTTAGCGTGATTGATGGAAATTTCTGAGCAATGTGTATTTGCAACACAAACAGTCATGCCTTCTCCAATTGAGGCAGGAAGGTTCGGCATAGCTCGTATAATAGGCTGAGAATTTTTGAAATTCGATTCAAGCGTAGAAAGAGTTTTCCCTGCAGCAATAGAGAGAATAAGAGTTGTCTTTGTCGTTACCGAGCTAAGACTTTGGCAGACTTGGTCAAGAATTTGAGGTTTAACAGCTAAAACAATAACATCAAAATCCTCCTGAATTTGTTCAGGAGATATAAAATGTATCAGTCCATGTGCTTGAATATCCTCGGGGATAGCATCTGGTGTTAGGATAGAAATGTTTTTGAAATTGTTCTGAATCCAGCTTCGTGCAAGCGCAGATCCCATATGTCCACATCCAACAAGTAACACAGAAAAGTTTATATGAACAAGATCGACCATAAAGGCAAGTTTAGCAATGACCTTCGGCTTGTGCGAGAGCTAATTTCATAGTTTCTGTAGAATTTATTGTAGAATTCATCAGGGAAACATCATTTGTTTTGTCAAGGACATGAAAAGCATCATGTAAACGTTCGCATTCTTGCAGTGTAACCTTCATCAAGTCTTTTATAAAATGGACACAATTCATGTATTCCATTTCACGAATAAGGCTTGTGTAACGAAAACAGGGCGCAATACATTCGCTTGTATTATCCTTGGATAGGTCAAAATGACCCAACCACATTTGAGAGTTGATGTTTGCAAGCATTTTATGAATTTCTGTTAATCTTGTTTTTGGCATACACAGATCAATTTCACAACATAGCTGAAGAGCGTTTTGTGTTTCATCCCACATAAGGAAAAGCTTGTAGTTTCCACGCTCTCCTTCAATTCCTAAATAAAGTTGATCATCAGCCAAACGGTCAAATTCCCATTTTTGGGCTTCTATAAAAGTTTCTGCAGCGTCCAAAGGATTAAAATGAGTGTTATTGATTTGTTCTGTTGTTGTGTTTTCTTCTGCCATAACCAAATATCCTCATAAATCTGTTTTTTTATTTTGTCTTTTCTAATTCACTGAGACGCTTTTGAAGAGCGCTGATCTCTTGATGTTGATTTTGAACCAATATTTCTAAACGTTCAAAATCAGAGCGCGGAACAAGATCTAAATTTGAGGCTGTATATTCTATACGCTCTTTAAAATTGCTTTGGACAGATTGTCGGATCTCACTGACCATTCCAATCGCACCACCTGCAAGGCGAGCTACATCATCAACAACATTAGAACTTGGGTTCAAATTAGGTTTTTTCATCTTTAAAATCTCACGCTATGAGGAGGTGATAGCATCGTTCTAGAGTCGATTGCAAGTGAAGTTTGAGTCTTTATTTGTAAGAGATGTGGATGGTTTTTCAAAAAAGTGACTCTTTCCTGTTCACAAATGATTTTTGATGCTTTAGGAGATATATATGTCCTTAGACTTTCCTCATATTGATCCTGTTGCTCTAGCTCTGGGACCTATCGAAATTAGATGGTATGCCCTTGCTTATATTTCTGGGATACTCCTTGGATGGCTATATATTAGAAGGCTTTTGAGGCTTTATCCTGAGGGTGAACGACCTCATAAATACGATATTGAGGATTTTATGACATGGGTCATTCTAAGTATCATTCTAGGGGGGCGTTTAGGTTATATCCTCTTTTATAATGTGGAGTATTATATAGAAAATCCAATGCATATACTCCGTGTATGGGAAGGGGGGATGTCTTTCCATGGGGGGTTTTTAGGTGTTTGTCTGGCTATTATTTTCTTTTCTCTTAAGAATAAAATAGAGATCTTTAGATTAGCCGATTTGTTAGCTTGTGCAGCGCCTATTGGTCTTTTTTTAGGGCGACTTTCTAATTTTATTAATGCAGAGTTATATGGTCGTGTAACGGATGTACCTTGGGGCGTTGTTTTTCCATTTGCAGGAGATCTTGCGCGGCATCCTAGTCAGCTTTACGAGGCGGGGTTAGAGGGCGTTCTTTTGTTTGTTATTCTCTTTGTATGTTCTCGTATAAAAGATATTCGAAAACGTTCAGGGCTTTTGGCAGTGATTTTTATTGAAGGGTATGCATTATCTCGTTTTGTGGTCGAATTTTTTAGAGAACCTGATGAGCATTTAGGCTATTTGTTTGGAGGTTTAACAATGGGGCAATATTTATCTATTGGAATGATGCTTGCAGCCTCCCTCTTAACGGTTTTGGTTCTGGTCGCGCATAAAAATAAACATGACAAAGCTTAAATCCATCATTCAAGAAGAAATTCTACAAAATGGCGAAATAGGGATAGATCGTTTTATGTCTCTATGTTTAGGTCATCCTCAATATGGCTACTATATGTCTAGAGATCCTTTCGGGGTTAAAGGAGATTTTACAACAGCTCCAGAGATTTCTCAGATGTTTGGAGAAATGCTTGGTATTTGGATTGTTGATGCATGGTATAAGCTAGGTTCTCCATCCCCTTTTACCCTTCTTGAATGTGGAGCTGGGCGAGGAACCTTGATGGCAGATATTTTACGTGTCATGAGTAAAGTTTCTCCTGAATGTGAAGAGGCAGCAAATATTGTCTTGTTGGAGACAAGTCCTGTTTTAATTCAAAAACAAAAAGAAGCCTTATCTCCTATTACACCGATTTGGATTTCTTCTCTTGAAGATTTTAAAGATGAATACCCTCTGATTGTCTTAGGAAATGAGTTTTTAGACGCTCTTCCGATACGACAGTTCCAGAAAAAAGAAAATGAATTAAAAGAAAGAGTTATCTGTATCAATGAAGATGGAAATTTATCGTTTAAATGGAGTCCTCTTTCCATTGATGAGTCATCTCTTTTGCCTATGGAAGCATCTTTGAAAGAAAATAGAGTTATAGAATATTCCCCTGCACGTGAGTCTTTTATACGCTCTATCTGTCAGCGCTTAAAGAGGCAGAGTGGAATTGGATTATTTATTGATTATGGTGATAATCCATGCCACGGAGATACATTTCAGGCAGTTAAAAACCCTCAATTTATTTCTCCTTTGGAACAGGTCGGTGAAGCAGATCTAACAACACATGTTGATTTTTATGCCCTTAAAAAAATATG
>JAJFGT010000108.1 GCA_021776015.1 Alphaproteobacteria bacterium | reverse complement strand
ATAAAATTTAGCACGTATACCATCCATACCAATAGCATGTTTTAGCTCAATTAAGCGCCTAACTTTTTTTGTTAAGTCATCGTTAAGCCCTATTGCTTGAAAGAATCCATCTGTAATTTTACGATTGCTAATTCCGATTTCTATTTTAGATATGTCTAGAGCGGTTAAGGCAGCGTGCATAATACGAGGAATTTCAGCATCATACTCAATAGGAATGCTATTAATGCCAACTATGTCAATGTCCGCTTGTGTAAACTCTCGGCTAATTCCATGTTTAATGTCTCGTGTATTTCTCCATACTGATCCTATACGAGCACTTTTGAATGGGAACTGAATCTTCGATTTGTTCTCAGCAACAAAACGTGCGAGGGGCACTGTGTGATCGTATCGTAATCCATATTTAACCTGTTCAGATCTATTTGAAGCTGCTTTTACTTCAAATACTTCGGAACGAGAGTCTAAACCTTCCTCTAGGCGAAGAACTGCTATGTCTTCAATAACGCGTGTTTTTATTTTTGAATATCCGTACAGCGCATAGATTTTTTCCAATGCTTGTAACCAATTACTTTCAATTATTTCTAATTCATAAGGGTTATCTCCAAATCCTGCGATAGGTGTCGGTTTGCAATAGTTACGTCTAGGTCTGTCTTGCTTTGGGATATCGCAGAGCTTAATGGGTACTCCAATACTCTCTTTTCCTTCATTTATTCTGCGTGTTTTTAAGAATTCTGACTGGCCAACTACTTTAGCGCCAGTTTTCTCTGGATTGAGGGGGTTATATTTTTTTATAATTTCAGATGCTTCATTAAGTCTCTTTTTAGGAAACAGAATAAATCCGCCCTTTTCAAACCGTTGATCGGAAGCAGCAACTCCGTCAAATACACCATTTCCTTCTATATATAGGGCGCTTGAAACGCCATATTTATATACGAATCTTCCGAAATATTTATCTTCTACATCATGAACAGGATCAAATCGACGATCTAAATCCCCTAAGTCCGAGTTCCAACGATCTGTAATTCCTGTTTGCGTGTATATCTGATCAAGGGCGTCTTCAATCATGTCAGTAGTTAACTGTTGGCGATCAACATCAAAAGATTTTATGATATCTTTTATTCGGGCGCATTGTTTTTCTGTTGGAGACATAAACATTATGACTCCTTTACCGTCGATTTTGACGCCTTGGTCACACCCATCGACATAGTTTTGAAACATAAAACGGTATTCATTTTTTTCATCTAAAAAACGGATACTTTTATGCTTTATGATAGGCTTTCCATCCGTATCAAGCCAATTAGGTATTGGTAGGCTAAATCGAGATGATGTATCAGGGTCTCTATTATCGATAACTTCAAATAGTTTATTGGGGTCTAAAGTTCCGACATTCCAGTGTGTAAACATATATATAAACCCTCTTTTTAATTAGAAACTGTTAAGTTTTATAGTGTAGCTGTTTCACATTACTTCTATAGTTTCACTCCTTGAGTAATATCAAAGTTACCTTCAATTACTTCAGCAAAAGTTATTGCATTGGATAATAAAACTACTATTAAGTTTTCTATAATTGAATATTTTAAGCATTGTTCTGCCCTCGGACATCAATTATTATTAAGTTCACATATATACAAATATTTTTTATATGGCAAGGGAAAAGAGCATTGTCAGATTAAAACGTGATTTTGTATGGTTTGCTAAAAAATTGATTTATGAGCAAAATAGATCACTTCAAATATTATAAAACGAGAGCAGAAATTCACCTCAATTCACGCCTCATTCCTTAATCATTTTAACCATCAAAGACATATAGAAAATAGATGAGAATTTAAGAAATGCCTCACTTTATGAGTGGCAGGGAATTTGTGTGGGGTCGGGACGTGTGCGCAGGGAATTAGGAGACAAATTCGATTTAGTCTGACAGCACCGCCATATGTCTAATGGTTTTATATCTCTAGGCCAGCCTTTACTAGATAGCTTGACCTTTTCATTCCTGCAGACGCTGCAGCAGCATCGCTTGTTTAACTTGACATATTTTCAATAATTATTTATATCTTTCGGTGTGAATAAAAATACCTTAAAAGCCCCTGTAAATAACTCTGATATTATCTCAGAGTTTGATGAACTGGTTCGTTCGTTTAATGGCTCGTCTGCTCAAACGGATATGTTGCTGGACCTAGGGGCTCAGCTTGAAGACATAGGGTATGACTCCTATGGTGGCCTAACCAAGGCCATTGATAATCTTACTCAAGGGTTTAATGCTGCCTATCAGGCAGGGGGAATGAATAATCTTCTCGATAGCCTCAAAGAGAAGGGCATTATCGTTAACCCGGCACGATTACCTATTATTCCTCCTGGAGAAGGAGAGATTAAGACAGGATCTGGTAACGGAGTAACCATAAGAAAAGAGGATAGATTAGAGTGGGTCATTGATGCTCTCTTGAGAGATGATATTACAACGGATCAGTTTTTTATAGAACCAGGGTTACCTATTCCTGGTGCGTTTCGTAAAGAACCATATTTTCTGATTAACCTTCCTGGGTTTGGAGAAGAAGGAAGACAGATTGGTGTGTGTAATCTTTATGGTGCAGTTACATTTGTGAGTGATCATATCTATGCCCCTGAGTTTTATGCTCAGTATTCTATAGAGGAGGTCAAAGCGTTACCTGGTTTTGATTCCTTTAAACTAAATGATCGTGAGAAGTGGAGAAACCAGCTGATTGACTTTGTCAGGAAGGGTTTAGAACCAAAAGATATTCAAACGCCTGATATTCAAAAAGCCTCACAAAAACTAAGATCAAATCGCCTGCATCTGACTCCAGGCATGGTGTTTGAGAAGATGTTAGAAGAGGCAATGCCAGATAGAGAAGGCTCTTTTCCAAGTTCTGACTCCAAAGAGGATATTATTGGATGGAAAGATTGGAATTGGGGAGCTTTAAACCAGCATGTAAACAATAATCTTCCCTATAAGGGCATTGCTTCTTTGCGCGATGCGCAGATATGTGAGCAGGCAAAGATTTGGCTGGAGCAACACTCTGATCATCCAAGAGATGAGGTCCCTCCCTTGGCGACACCATTGCCTGATTACCCGCATGTAACATTTGGTGTGATTGATGACGCATTACAAAATATGAGGAATAAAAGGAAAGTCTCCTTATGGAGAGTGTTGGTAAGTGGCGATGATCCTGTGATTATGGGAGAGTATCTTGAAGCCGCTGATATGACCTCAAGCATGATCTTCAAGAAGATGTTAGAAAAGGCAATGCCAGATAGAGAAGGATCTTTTCCAAGTTCTGACTCCAAAGAGGATGTCATTGGATGGAAAGAGTGGAATTGGGAAGCTATAAGATCTCATGCCAAAAACAAGCTCTCCTATAGTGGTATAGCTTCTTTGCGTGATGCGCAGATATGTAAGCAGGTAAAGATTTGGCTGGATCAACGCCCTGATCATCCAAGAGATGAAGTTCCTCCCTTAGAGGCACCATTGCCTGATTACCCGCATGTAACATTTGGTGTGATTGATGACGCATTACAAAACATGAAGGGCTCTGGAAAAACATCACTCTGGCGAGTATTATCGACAGAAGGAATAGTACAGTCTATAGAGCCGTATACGGCAAACATTCCAGCCTGTAAGTTGTAAACACTTACTAATTTAAGTGGTTTTTTAAGACTAAAACCTAGATAAGACTAGTTTGATATAGACCACCACCACCGCCATACGTCTAGTGTTGCATTTCTAAACCAGCTTTTACGAGATAGTTAGATCGTTTCATCCCTGCGGCGGCGGCGGCTGCGTCGATTGTCTGTAAGTCAGATTCGCTGACAGTAATATTGATCCGTACAGTTTTATTTGATGTTTGTGCACTTACTAAGAAGGCAACGCCATCGGAAAAGTCCGGGTGCTTTGAAATATTCTCTAGTGA
>JAJFGT010000107.1 GCA_021776015.1 Alphaproteobacteria bacterium | reverse complement strand
GACGATTAATCGGTGTGTTGATATAAAGCGCAAAATGCGTCCTCAAGTCGATATCAATGACTATGACTTAGCTCATGATGAAAAGGGCGCCGAGCTTAAAATGAGTCAAAACCAAATGGCTACGACTCTACAGGATTTACTCAATGAACTTCCTGCCAATCAAGCTTTAGCTCTCCGTCTCTACTATTTTGAAGATAAAACAATCCCAGAAATCTCTGCCCAGATCAAAAAAAGCGAAGTCAGCGTTCGCTCAATGATAAAACGTGGTAAGGGCGGGCTTCGAGAATATAAAGAGTATCTCAAAACTTTTTAAGAAAACAGTTTATTTTGATTACTCTGCCGCTTCTTCAGACCCATCCCCATCGATACCTCCGATTTTTCGTCCATAGTTACCAGAGAATGCATCTTCACCGAATGTTTCTTCCCATGAACCTTCTGTTGAAGCTCGAGAATATTCTGTAGCTCTATTTTCAAAGAAGTTTGTGTGCTCGGCACCATTAAGCATTTCATCCATCCATGGAAGAGGGTTTTTCCCAACACCATAAATAGCCTCAAGCCCTAGCTGTTGTAGGCGACGATCTCCGATATAACGAATGTATTTTTTAACATCTTCTGGATTTAAACCTTCAATTTCGCCCATTTCAAAGGCCAAATCAATAAAGGCATCTTCATGACTTATGATAATTTCACAGGCTTCTGTAATTTCTGCTTTTAATTCGTCATCCCAGATATCAGCGTTTTCCTGAATAAAACTATTGAAGAGTTTAATCATAGAAAGACAGTGTAATGTCTCATCTCGCACAGACCATGTAATAATCTGCCCCATACCTTTCATCTTATTAAATCGTGGAAAATTCATCAAAATTGCGAAAGACGCAAACAACTGTAATCCTTCTGTAAAACCACTGAAAAGTGCAATAGTTTTAGCGATGTCACGACGAGAAGACATGTTCGCTGTTTGCATATAATCATACTTATCTTTCATCTCTTTATATTTCATAAAGGCCTGATACTCAACTTCAGGAATACCTAATGTATCAAGCAAGTGTGAATATGCTGCGATATGAATTGTTTCTGTATTAGAGAAAGCAGCCAACATCATTTGAACTTCAACAGGACCAAAGACGCGACTGTAATGTTTCATATAACAATTATTAACTTCGACATCCGCTTGTGTAAAAAAGCGGAAAATTTGCATGAGCAGGTTTTTCTCTGATGCTGTCAGTTTATGTTTCCAATCACGAATATCCTCAGCCAAAGGCACTTCCTCTGGGAGCCAATGCAAGCGCTGTTGAGTCAACCATGCTTCATAGCACCAAGGATATAGAAATGGCTTGTAGACATGTCGCTCCTGTAATAATTGTGAAGTTGTTTCTTTAACATCATCTGAAAGAGTAACTGTGGTTCCCATGAAAATCTCCTATCTTTAATTCTTTAATTTTACACATCTATGAAAATGTATTTTATATTTAACTAATTCTCGTAAGACTCCTAGTCTTTTGAAGAACTCTTCCACAGCTTATTATAAAGGCCTCATATGAGAAAGCTTGCAATTTAGATTTATTTTCTGATAGGGTATTCCTTGTAGAAGTGCTGTGAAAAATGGGCTTTTAAATTTTAAATCTTGCTTATTATGAAGGAGAAAAGATATGAGTAAAATCATTGGTATTGACTTAGGAACAACAAATTCCTGTATCGCCGTTATGGACGGTAAAAAAGCTAAAATCATAGAAAACGCAGAGGGCGCGCGAACAACCCCCTCGATGGTAGCTTTCACCAAAGATGGCGAACGTCTTGTTGGTCAACCTGCAAAACGCCAGGCCGTGACTAACCCTGAAAACACACTATCTGCAATCAAACGTCTTATCGGACGCAGATTTAAAGAAGATGTTGTACAAAACCTAAAAAAGAAAGTTCCCTACAAAATTGTAGAAGGTGACAATGGAGACGCTTGGGTTGAAATCAACGGTGAAAAACATGCTCCTGCACAAATTGCTGGCATGATCCTAAAAAAGATGAAGGAAACCGCTGAAAAATTTTTGGGAACAGAAGTGACACAAGCTGTTATTACAGTTCCTGCTTATTTTAACGATTCTCAGCGCCAAGCAACAAAGGATGCAGGGAAAATTGCTGGACTTGAAGTTCTTCGGATTATCAATGAACCTACAGCAGCAGCTCTTGCCTATGGACTAGATCAAAAAAAATCAGGAACTATTGCTGTTTACGATCTTGGTGGAGGAACCTTTGATGTCTCTGTCCTAGAAATTGGGGACGGTGTTTTTGAAGTCAAATCAACAAATGGCGACACATTCCTAGGTGGAGAAGATTTTGATCTTCGTATTATTGATTACCTTGCCGATGAGTTCAAAAAAGAAAATGGTATTGATCTTCGAGAAGACAACCTTGCTCTTCAACGCCTAAAAGAAGCGGCTGAAAAAGCTAAAATAGAGCTCTCAAGTGCAACAAACACAGAAATAAATCTTCCCTTTATTACGGCGGATCAATCTGGTCCAAAGCATCTGAACATAAAAATAAGTCGTGCTAAGTTTGAGGCTCTGGTTGATGATTTAATTCGCAGATCAATCGATCCATGCAAAGCCGCACTCAAAGATGCAGGTCTTAAACCTTCTGAAATTGACGAAGTTGTCATGGTCGGAGGAATGACTCGTATGCCAAAGATCATGGAAACTGTCAAAGAATTCTTTGGAAAAGAGC
>JAJFGT010000106.1 GCA_021776015.1 Alphaproteobacteria bacterium | reverse complement strand
TTTACCAGGTTGAGCTTTTCTTTTAACCAAAAGAATATGACCTGACTGAATAACAACACCATCCACGGTTACGTGCGTTGGTTCAAACGGGGCATTCTCCCAACCTTTTTTGTAGAGCTTTACGAATTCATATTCTTCTTTTAGATTCGTCCCTTCTGCCGAAGACATAAAGGCATCCAAAGATTCAACAAGAATGTCATCAATTTGATCTTTTAAGCTATCAGCTTTTCCTCCTTCAAGAAGGTACTTTCGAATATTGTGAGCTACAACATCTTCATAACGGGATACAGATAATGTATCCCATTGAGGAAATAGATTTGTATAATACCCCTCCCCTTTGTCAGCTTGACCAATCAATGTAATCTTTGCATGGGGATTTTGTTGAATTTTATGAACAGCCTTTTGAACCTGACTGATCCACAAGGTGTCACTATACCGTACATCCATAAGAGGTTCGCATATAATCCGTTGATTATCCTCTGCATTATAGGACTCTCTAATCATATGTTCACGTTCAGCAAAAAGCCAAGGATTATAGGATGTCCGCGGTTCAAAGGCTGAACCTATCATAACTAAAACTTTATCTGCAACCTCAAGAGCTTCATCAATAACATGCTGATGTCCCAGATGAAAAGGTTGAAATCGTCCAATAAAGACAGCAAGATTATATTTCATTTTCAACAAACTCCTTGTTGGTTTTATATTTCCAGAGGGTCTATCCCAAAGCGCATACATCCTATACTTTTTCTATCCATTTGTAAAGAAAGACGGATAATCAGCCAAACTCACCAAGGGGAAATTGTTTTATAGGTCGGGCCATGACTTAAAAATCCTTTTTTAATGCCCAATTCTTGGCTTATATCTTCTACAAATCCGACTTCTCTTCCAGATCGTATTTTTTGACCCACAATGTATTTGATAGAATCATCCACTTGATCCAAGCATGTAATAGCAAGGGATGGTGTTATTTTAAGGTTCTTCACATCTTGATTTAAATCATTTTGAATCGATGATTTCAATAAATCAACATTAAGCCAACTAAATCTCAGAGCCCCTTGATATTGATTGGGAATATTTGTTGGATCACTGATTTTTGAGTAAGGAAGTCCTTTCACTTCATGGGGAAGAGGTCCCGCTCCATGGCGTGTTAAATAGCATCGTGTAATATATGTAACATCCAATCTTTCCAGATCTAACTCATCAGCCATCGTTACCACATTCTTCAATCCTGTAGAAGATCGTGTCACATGTGGAAACCAATTATAATCCTGATCAAGAAGCAGACCTTGTGCACCCTCAAAGATAAAGGACTCTCTTGAGGTAAAATCAGATAATGTCTTAAATTCTACGTGATCCATAAAAAATCCAACATCCTCACAGTACCTTTTGAGAATCTCTTCAGAGGCTATGCGCTCTTTCCATTCTTCTGTAATTGTCTGAATTCCAAGTTGAGATAATCGATTAGGTAACCACTTTAACTGTATCAATCTTAACGTTTTTATAAGAGTCTTCTTACATTTCATATCCTGAGCTTTTAAAATAAACTCTGAATGTGAGCTTCTCTCTACTGTTTCTCCAAACCCAACACCACAACTCCCATGTCGTCCCCCTCCCCTGATACTCTCAATAATTTGATTAATCATCATATCATAGGGTGTTGTTACACAGGATTCAGGATCAACAAAAACTTTTGGATGAAGATTATATTTTTTTAACTCCAACGATTCCTTATAAAAAAGAATAGGATTATTTACAAAGAAGCGACTTAAAAACGTTTTTGCTCCGCTAAAACTTCCACTTCCAAAATGATGAAAAACATGTCGCTCTCCAGTTGGTAACTCAACCGTGTGAGCAGCCTGAGCACCTCCATTAAAACGAATAATTACAGAATTATCACTAGAGGTGCGAGCAAGAAAATCGGTGATGAGGCCTTTACCCTCATCACCTAAATTCGCACCAATTACAACTTTCGCCTGTTTCATGATGCACTCCCTCTATCTCATGCTAGGTCGCCAGACAGCAGGTGTCCCACTATCACCACCTGTTGTTGTCAAACCGTTAAGAGCTTCTCTGACAACAAGGGCTGTTTTCCCACTCCAAGATTTTTCAATCTCTGGCTTATCTTTTCCAGCCATGAACTCAAGAGTTGAAACTATAATTTCTGGAATTTTTTCAAAATCAGAGACAGGAATAGCTCGCTGTCCTAATAAAGGATTCCAAGAATTTTTAACATATTCTGGATTATGCTGATAGTTGTACCCTTGTTTAATAATCAAGTGAAACACATGGTATCGTTCCTCAACCATTCTCAAGAGATCCTCTGTCTGTATATTTCCTTGAGCCGCATCACCAAAGACATCTTTGATATGTTTTGCTTCAAGGACAGGAGGAACACCTTCATCACCAAGCGTGAAGAGAAAACCTTTCTTTCCTCGCTTATCAAAAGAATCTATCTGCGTTTTACGTGCGGCAAAATACCAAGGCAAATGATAGCTTTCATCGCTATTTCCTCCCCCACCTCCTTCGAGGTAAAGATCTTTCAACTGCTCGGCCACACGAATGTCAGATTCAAACTCAGTTGCCTGAAGTGGATAAGAATCATAATAGGCATCTCCAACAGCCATAAACATGAGTTGAGGATCAGGAACAGGTTTTCTTTCAAGAATTTCTGTTGCCATACGACTTAACCCATCGCGGATCAGAGCCGCTGGAATATGCCCCATTGATCCCGTTACATCTAATGCTGTAATAATCGGTGTTGAATTGGGGTGCTCTTCAGAATCACAAGATTCTCGAACCTTGATTTCTTTAGGATCAAAAGCCTCATGCATACTATGCCTTGCAAAAATTTCAGATCGTGTTTTTCCTTTCGTTTTAGTTGTTGAAAAAGTATCCCAGTCAGTGGGTGTAAATGTACCGCTTCCCATTTTAATCTCCTTTTGTTAGGGGTTGGTATATTTCGCGTGGTGACACGTCGAAATTCTGAAATCGGCGAGGACCGAAACTTTCAATGACTATTTTTTCCATCCAAGTTTTATAATCTTGAAAAGCATCTCCACTTCCGGGGAGGCATACCCAATTAGACATGGGTTCTGGGATGGTTTTATCTCGAGATAAACGAACGCCTGTCTTATCTCCCAAAAGCTCTTTGGCTAGAACTCTTAACAACATCATATCGACTCGTTTATCCGCTATTCCACTTTCAAGAACAGCACGAGGCACTGAATCTAAGGTTTGAGCAGGAAGCCCCAAAAGCTTTTTATTTTCTGGCGCTGCATACCACCACCCCCCTAAAAGGCTTACAGAATGCTGTTTTGGAGAGATAAAACAGGTATCCAAAGATAGGGCATTATGGGTCAGATTTGACCATTGAAGGTAGCATCCAAGATTGTGGAAGCGGCTTGTCATCCATGCGACATGTCGAGGATCAATTTTCTCATTACAGTGATCTAATAAATCTCGGGCAAGCACGGAATCTGGGGTTTTACGAACAGTGAGAACATAGTGTGAATTGGTTTCCAACACTTTATGAATAGTGGGAATTGCCTCTTCTGTTTTCTCCCGCATATCGTCATTGGCAAATTTTAAGTTACCAATTGTTTTCACAGCATTTTTGAACAAATCAGAGAATTCTTTTCTCACAAGATACGTGACAAAATTATTTGAAATATAAAATTCCCCGAGTTCAAAATTATGCTTTTTTAGAAAAGTTATTTTTACGGAATTACCGCTTATGGGTGTTAAAAATAATTCACCTGGTTTCTGCCATGATCCTGATTCAATTTTAAGATCAGCATTCTTTTTAAGCTGTCGAACACGATTAAAAACATCGCTCGCTTTCGGATCTTTATTTCTATCAGGGTGCCATTTTTTTGCTAAAAGCCGAAAAGCCGTTTTGATATGCTGCTCATCTGGGTACAGAAAAAAACGTTCAGGCTCATCCTCTGGGATAGCCAAAATCTGCATTGCATCTGTTATATTTGTATATTTTTTAAATGCGTCTTTTGTAGTTACCATCTTGATTTAATGATGTGTTGATCAAGTGTTCAGCACGAGGCTGGACAAGACCGACACATACATAATCAAAACCTATAAAAGAAAAACGCAAAAAAGCGCGTATCATCTCTGACACACGCGCGGCATAATTCATATTTTCAAATATATATCTGTTTCGGATATCCCAATAAATGGGATTCTTTACGACTTGCAACACAACAAACTCCTTGTTGTTTATGATTTAGAGCGAAGGTCTATCCAACGCTCCCTTTTAGAATTACGCCCTTTTAAATATCCTGTCAAGATTGTTTTTAAAGACAAAATTTTCTTGGACTAAAAGCACATTTTTCCCTTATATTTAAAGGCGTTACCCCATAAATTTTATGATCATGAATATAATCTGCAATGGGTTGCATATCACCAAAATCACGCCCCCCTTCCCTCAATTTCTTTAAAAAAAGACTCGAAGACATATCAATTTCGGGATTGTCCATAAACATCCATCCATTGTCTGCTTCGCATAAAGTTTTAGGATCCGAACACTGCAAATATTTGTATGTGTTTGCAATAAAACTTTGCCGTGCTTTTTCTGTGTCAGGCCGTCTGTTCAACACCGCAATTGGAATCATTTCTATCAACTGCTTATAATTTTTCCATGACTCAAAATTTGCAAAACTATCTGCCCCTAAACTCCAAATAAAATGAATTTCTGGGTATGTTTCTTGTAGCTTTTGAACCACTTCATATGCGATGTGTGTTCCCATCTTTTCTTGTATATCTGACATTACGAAAGGATGATTTTCGTAGCGCTTCATCAAGATATTAGCCATACTTATGCGGTGATACGTTGAAGCATAATCAGAAGGCTCTTTCTGCCAGTTTCGAGAAAATAAGAACCAGACTTCATCTGTCTTTAGTGTTTCATGAAGATATTTAGCCATTTCAAAATGACCATGATGCGGGGGATTAAAAGATCCTCCAAACAGGGTGACTGTCTTCGTTTTCATACAACAAACTCCTTGTTGAAATTTAAGCAAATAACGGTCTACCCATTATTTGTATCTAGAAATTAAGCTAATCCTAGAAAAATACTCTGTCAAATTATTTTTTAAAAAGCCCCTTGACAGAACTCTCTGAATCACATAATCCTAAAAGGGAGCGTTGGATAGACCTTCGCTCTAAATCATAAACAACAAGGAGTTTGTTGTGTTGCAAGTCGTAAAGAATCCCATTTATTGGGATGTCCAAAACAGATATATATTTCAAAATATGAATTATGCCGCGCGTGTATCAGAGATGATACGCGCTTTTTTGCGTTTTTCTTTTATAGGTCTTGATTATGTATGTGTCGGTCTTGTCCAGCCCCGTGCTGAACACTTGATCAACACATCATTAAATCAAGATGGTAACTACAAAAGACGCATTTAAGAACAAAGTACATTTTTCTTATGAACCTCACAAAGACGCATTAAAGCGCTTTGCTCAATATCTTATTCAAGATATAGGGCAAACAACTCTAGAAAATGCAGAAATTATTGTGAGCATTGGAGGCGATGGATCTTTACTCCACACTTTTAGAAAAGCCCACGATGGTCAGAAAATTTTTGGGCTTGTTCCTCCAGAGAGTAACAGCCAAGGATTCTGGACAAATCGTGATATTACGAGCTCACAAATTCTTTTGGATAGCCTAGAGGCTGCACAAGAATTTCAAGTCAATCCTCTTCAAGCTCAAATAAAATTCAAAGACGGCAGTTCTCAAACACTTCATGCCTTCAATGAAATTATGCCGAGTGAGAATAGCGGGCAAGCCATGCTTGTTGAACTTAAAGTCAAAGGCTCTGGAGAAACAATTGGTCCCATTAGAATTATGGGAGACGGCTTGATCATTGCCACAGCTTTTGGATCAACGGCTATCAACAGAACATATGGTGGCCCCTCTATCGATATCAGAAACGCAGGGATCTCTCTTACTGGTAAAGGCATATATGAACCTCAAGGAGGATTTTATCCTATCATTGCGGCAGATAATTCTTGCTTTGAAATCAAGTTCTTATCTCCAAACAAACGGTTGGTTCGCCTCCAATATGATGGGCTCTCTTTAAATTCAGAGATAGAGAACCCCTTCAATCAAATTTCAATCAAAAAAAATAAAGATCACGCCGTCAAACTCTTGTTGATGAACGACCCATCAACACGAGCTTTCTCGGCTATGACCCCCGTTTAAACAAAAAAAAGGAGAAAAAATATGAATATTTTAGCCTCACTCACCAGCACAATTATCAATACAGACTCTTACAAAGTATCTCACTGGATGCAGTACCCTGAAGGGACAGAATATGTTTCTAGCTACATCGAAGCTCGAAGCAGTCAATTCGCAAAAGAATTTGGAAAGCAATATGACTACGCTCAATTATTTGGATTACAAGCTTTTATAAAAGATTATCTGAGTAATCCCATTGAACAAATTGATATTGATATTGCTGAAATCTTATTTGATCTGCACGGAGAACCTTTTCACAAAGAAGGATGGCAATATATTGTTGATGAATATGGTGGAAAATTACCTATCGAAATCAGAGCCTTGCCAGAAGGTACAATTGCCTCAACTAGCAATGCCCTTGTTGAAATCATCAATACAGACCCCAAATGTTTTTGGTTAACCAGCTATGTAGAGACCTCTTTATTACGTGCTGTGTGGTACCCAACAACTGTTGCAACAAAATCACGTATTTGCAAAGAAATCTGCCGTGAATTTTTAGATGAAACATCTGACAACACAGAAGATGTTCTTAACTACATGTTACACGATTTTGGAGCCCGTGGTGCCGCAACAACAGAAAGTTCTGCCATCGGCGGGATGGCGCACATTGTCAATTTCCTTGGTACAGACAATGTCATGGGTATGGTTGCCTCTATGGGATATTACAATAAGGATTTTTCTCAATTCCTAGAGGAAACGCCTAAAGACCCAAAAGTAGCTCTCCTTAAGCTTCTTAAAAAAATGAAAAAAGAAGAGACTCCTGCCCCCGCATTTTCAGTTGTGGCTTCAGAGCACTCAACCATGACCATCAAAGGGCGTGAGGGTGAGAAGGAACAGATTAGAAAGCTCATTGACTATGCCAAAAAAGGAAACACAGTTTCAATCGTTGCAGACTCTTACAACTACTACGAGGCTGTTGAAAATATCTTTGGAGAAGAATTCAAAGAAGACATTCTAGAAGCTGGAAGAAACGGTGGGCGAGTTGTTATACGCCCAGATAGTGGTGATCCTGTTGAAGTTATCGTAAAGACATTAGAGATCCTAGAGAGAAAATTTGGAACAACAACAAATACCAAGGGCAAGGGGTATAAAGTTTTACCCGATTGTATCCGCGTTTTACAAGGAGATGGGATTACTGAACGTACAATGCGTGAGATTCTCGTCGCCGTTAAAGACAAAAGATATAGCGTTGAAAATGTTTTCTTTGGAATGGGGGGAGGCCTTCTCCAAAAAGTAAATAGAGACAATTTGAACTTTGCTCAAAAAGCATCTTTTGCTCAAATCAATGGAGAAAGCTACGAGATCTACAAAGATCCCATAACAGCAAACCCTGATTTTATCAAAAAATCAAAACGTGGACGCCTTTCAACAGTTTGGAGTGGGACTGCTTTTAAAACAATCAAAACCAGTGATCTTAAAGGAAATGAGACGGATGCCATGATCCCCGTCTTCAGAAATGGAGATATTCCTACTGAATTTGATTTTAAAGACGCACGACAAAATGCCGAGTTCTTTTCTAAATTTTTCAGAGGACAAGCTGTCGCTCCTACTTCTGACCCTTGGGCACAAGCCAGAAAGGTGGCCTAAATGGAAGATTCTAAAGTTCAAGAAATCATCACACAGGCAAAGAAAAGAAGCTTGCGTATTGTCACAGCAGAATCTCTGACCTGTGGACGTATAGCCTCTACTTTGGCAAACATTGCAGGCTCATCAGCTGTCATCAATGGTGGTTTCATTGTCTATCAGGACAAAATGAAGACGTTACAGCTAGGTGTTCCTTTAAAAATATTAAAGACATTCTCTGCTGTCAGCCAACCTGTTGCTGAAGCCATGGCTAAAGGTGCTTTAGAAAAAACCAGCCCTGAATTTTTGGGTGATGAGGCATCAAATATATCCATTGCTGTAACAGGCTATGCAGGAAGTACAGCGGGCCTAGCATCAGAAGATTTAGCGGGTTTAGTCTATATCGCTCTTGGATATTATTCACCAACCACAGCTATCACAACGATCCGTGTTTCTAAATATCAATTTTCTGGAGACAGAGAATCTGTACGGCAAGCCACAACGGATGAAGCCTTACAGAGTGTTTTAGATCTCATTTACAGCTCATAGACCAAGAAAAAGGAGAAAAACCATGAAAATTGCCGCAGCACAAATGAATACACGAGCATGTGATATTGCTGGAAATATTAAAAAGATTATTGCGTTTTGGGAAATGGCCGAAGAACAAAATGTTGATCTTGTTCTAACGCCAGAACAATCAATATCTGGATACCCTTTAGAAGACCACGCCGCCAATCCAGATATTCTAAAAGCCTCAAAAGAAGGACGTGATTATCTCATTGAGCTCTCGAAACAAAAAAGAAGTGGTATTATTGTCGGACTTCCTGAGCAAGATAAGAATGGACAAATTTATAATGTCGCTTATCTCATTGAGAATGGAAACTGTTCCCCTGCCATTCAAAAACAGCACCTTCCTAATTATGATGTTCATGATGAAAAAAGAATTTATTCTGAAGGGAACCGCTCTGATCTTATTGAATTCAGAGGTTTTAAGCTTGGAATTCTTATCTGTGAAGATATCTGGAAAGAGGATGTCATTGCCGATCTCGTTGCAAAAGGTGCCGATGTTATTCTCGCCCTTAATGCGTCTCCATTTTATGTCGGGAAACACACAAATCGATTAGAAAACGTTTTAAAACAACGTATTATTGAAGAAGAGAATATAATTCCGATTTTATACGTTAATCAAGTCGGGGGACAAGATGAAATTGTCTTTGATGGATATTCTACGGCTATGAATCCAGATGGGTCTATTGCTATGATGGCAAGAGGATTTGAAGAAAGCCTCCTGACTCTCACTCTTAAAAAAGCAGAAAGCGGGCTATGTTCTTTTAAAGAAGGAGAGATTAATGAGATATATTCTCCTGAGGAAGAAGTCTGGAATGCTCTTGTTCTTGGTCTCCGAGATTATATTGAAAAATCAGGATTAAAAAACAAAAAAGTATGTCTAGGGATGTCTGGAGGTCTTGACTCTGCTGTTGTTGCTGCTCTTGCAGTTGATGCTCTAGGAGCAAATCAAGTTACTCTTTATAAACTTCCTTCTCAATATACATCAGATACCAGTAAAGATGATGCTGATATTGCGGCAGAAATGCTGGGAACAAAAATCCAAGATATTTCTATTCAACCCGCAGTAGCTCTCTTACTAGAAACGTTATCTCCCTTTTTTAATGAGAACGCTCATCCCGACCAAATCGCTTTAGGAGAAGAAAATCTTCAAGCAAGATTACGAGGTCTTTTTTTAATGACTCTTTCAAATGTCAATGGAGACTTACTTCTTAGCACGGGAAATAAATCAGAAGTCAGCGTCGGATACTGCACACTTTATGGAGATATGAATGGTGGTTTTAACCCTCTTAAAGATGTTCCCAAAACACTAACATATGATTTAGCCAATTGGAGAAATTCACACTACCCTCGGAATGTTTTTGGAAAGAATGGATATGTTATTCCTCAAAACATTATAGAGAAGAAGCCTTCTGCAGAACTCCGTCCTGATCAGCTTGATGAAGAATCTCTTCCACCCTATCCAGAACTTGATGATATTTTGGAACGTTATGTAGAGCGAGAACAATCGATAGATCAAATCATAGATGAAACAAACTACGAGGAAAGTGTTGTCACAGAGATAATTTCTAAAACAGATATTGCTGAATTCAAGCGTCGTCAGGCCTGCCCTGGAATAAAAATTACACAGCGCTCTTTTGGTCAAGGGCGACGTGTTCCTATTGCTCGTCCTACAACGCCGCAAACAATATCAGAAATGAAAAGACTTACGCTATGATATCATATCCAAACTCACTCCAAAATCTTGAAAAAGATTTTCTGAATGCCAAAGATAGTTTTCCAACAAAACTTGCACAGAATTTAGTTCAATCTGCAAAGTTATTTGATCTTAGCCATGCTCTAAATTTAAATATTAATTTAGAAGACAGACCTCTTTCATATACAAGCGAGTCTGTCTTTGGCGCGCCTTGGGCTGATGATGAAAAGCATCCCTTAGAATCTGGAGAGAAATGGAATCATGGAAGACGTGCTACAAACACAGGATTAAAATATACTTTCAATCCATTTGGATTAGCCGTTAACCCCTATATAGATACAGGCGTAAATGGACGGGGTGGACTAGGACGTTATGGACCCAATCATACTGTCGATAATGGAATTCTTACTATTAAGAAAAATGAAAATGGTGATCCAGAGCTTTATGCTCTCTGTATTTTAAGAAAATTAGATGGAGATGTTCCTGCCTTTGCAGGAGGTTTCGCAGAATATGGGCGCTATGAAGATGGGAGTTATCATTTTAATAAAGCCGCTGAAACATGGACAAGAACCAAAGAGTTTTTTGAAGAAATGATCAGCGGTTCTATTTCTCTTCTTCCCGAATATCAACCCCTCTTGGATGGAGCCATTGAAAAAGAACTGAATACACGTACTCAGGCACGAGGCGGAAGAAAAATATCAGAGTCTCAAACAAATGAAATCTCTGAGCAAGTTGAAACAGCTCTAAAACTTAAACAAATTGAAGAACATGATCCTTATTTCCTTAAACGTCTTCATGAAGTTACAGCTTCTGGAAAAGAATGTTTTGCAGGGCCTATTTTGCAATCACAACGCAGTACAAATAACGCTTGGATAGAGACACAACTTTCATGGATCATGATGGATGAGAATATTTGGAGCTATATAAAAGGAGAAAACCCTGTCTTCGACTACGATTTTTCAGCAGGAGATGATGCCAGTGGTGTAAAACTCTTTAAAATAGATCCATGGCTTATAAGTAACGCCCATGGGAGTCACGGTGCACTTTTGGCCTTTATGAGTGCCTCCTACTTATTATCGATGCAAGCCCAAAATAAGGAGATTCCTGTGTCAGTTATTGAACAATTGAAAGATTTAACATCTTTTCTTGTCTCTTCTCGCCCTAGCTCTTCCAACATAAAAGAGCAATTGAAGCAAATTTATAGCTAAGAGACCTTTCTCTCTTGGCTTTTCTATGCCATAAGCTCCTG
>JAJFGT010000105.1 GCA_021776015.1 Alphaproteobacteria bacterium | reverse complement strand
CATTTTGTTAATAAATGTAATAATGGGAATGTTTCTTAGGCGACAAACCTCAAAAAGTTTAAGTGTTTGTTTCTCAATCCCCTTAGCGCAGTCAAGAACCATAATGGCACTATCAACAGCAGTCAGTGTTCTATAGGTATCCTCACTAAAATCTTCATGGCCAGGTGTATCTAGAAGATTATATGTTCGTCCATTATATTCAAATGTCATGACAGAAGATGAAACAGAAATACCTCTCTCTTTTTCTACTTTCATCCAGTCTGAACGTGCGCGACGACGATCTCCCTTAGCTTTCACTTCTCCCGCTAGCTGAATAGCACCTCCAAAAAGTAGTAGCTTTTCTGTTAAGGTTGTTTTCCCCGCATCAGGATGAGAAATAATTCCAAAAGTTCGTCGCTTATTTATCGTTTCTACGAAGTTAGCCAATAATTTCCCCTCCAAATGGGTTCTTCATATTTTGATCTTCTATTTCAAGGGCCCAGATATCAGGGTCACGCTCAATTGAACGGCGAATATAGGCATCAACATCAGATTCTGCAAGGTCTTCTTTTTCCTCGATCTGAGGAAGGGCATGCATCCAACAAAGTTTTCCATCAGCATTTCGAACTTGAGTGAGAATTTGTAATCCTTTTCCCAGTCCATTTATTTTAAGGAGGACAGAGGCCCCAGAATGAGCTCCTTTATTGATAACATAGACTGGCAAACAGGCAGCTTGGCACTGAGCAATATGCGATTCAACCCACAATGCTGTTGGTAAACAATCATCGTCCATCTTTATGATATCTCCTCAAAGAAAAATAATGTCTAACGTCCAGCTGTTACAATTTTATATTTATGTCCTGAGATAATTTTCTCTCCTGTCTTAATACCATTGAGTGCCAGAAAACGTTCTGTTTTAAGTGTGTCAAAATCCATACGATTTGAAAGAGTTGTTACTGTATCGCCTGCCCGCGCTGTAATAACTTTAAGTTTTTGAGGTTTGATAGATTTCTTTTCTGCAGAAGTCATCCTACGAAAACTATAAGTGGACTGCTTCAAGTCATTAATAACAGATGTTGTAGAGTTTTGTGGAATAGCCAATTGAAAACGATATATTTGGTCTGGAGAATATTGAATAGCAAGCACACGAATACTCACAAGTTGACCGTTTAGCTCTCCATTAAAAAACGTTGTTGCTGCTCGCATCCCGTGAATAGAGAGTGTTTCAGGTGGATTCATTTCTGGCTGATCTTTAAGCCATACTTGTGTAAGATACTCATATGGGTTCTTATGTGCTGGGTTGGCATCTATGTCCAACATCATAACAGACCCATTTTTAGAAACAGCTGAAACTTGATGAGGCTGATTGATAATCTGATACCCTTTGGGCACTGTAAATGTAAAACCCAACTCTGGATGGTAGAAGGTTTGTCCACGTGAAAACCCTTGTTTCCCTGATTCCCCATAGAGAAGCCCATCAATCATACGAAGGTGACGATCTCGTCCCACGTGACTAGAACCTTTGGGATATTTAGAGGCAATATTTGATGCATCAACAACACGTTTTTCTGTATTAGGATGTGTAGCAAAAAAACTTGGAGCACTTTCTTGATTTCCTGTCCCTGCTATCTTTTGCTGAAGTTTGTGATCTGCTTCTAACTGAGACAAAAATCCTGTCATTGCAAAGGTGTCGTAACCTGAACGAGACAAATATCTAATCCCTAAATCATCAGCTTGGCTTTCTTGTCCTCGTGAATAAGATTTGGAATATAAATTTGCGCCTAAACCTATGACTTCACTTGCCGCAGCATTTCCTATGGCTGCTGTTGCTGCAATGGTACCTATTGCGGTTAGAACATCCCGTGAATAACGTTCAGCTGAGTGACGGGCTGTAATATGTCCCACTTCATGTGCCAAAACAGCGGCTAACTCTGATTCACTATTTGCAGCTTCCAAGACACCTCGTGTTGTATAAATATAGCCCCCAGGAACTGCAAAAGCATTCAACATAGGCGTGTCCAATAAAAAGAACTGATATTTAACATCAGGTCGCTCTGTTTGTTTTGAAACACGCGCACCAATTTCTCGTACATAAGCTTGTATCTTTGGGTTATTATACTCTCCACCAAACCCAGCTATAATTTGAGGATGTTGAGCAGCACCTACACGGTTTTCTTCTTCTGGAGGCATAAATCCAGCAAATTGTTTTTCACCTGTCGCTGGATTTATTGAACATGCGGAAAGGCATAGAGCTAACAGGCTTAATGCCATTAAGAATCGAGCCTTGCCAACGCTGTGTGTTTTAGTGCAAAGTGCCGTCATGAGAATGTTTCCCCTTACTGTTATAAAATTAGTATTTAAGCTCGTGTTGATGATGAGTCTTTATACACTAATTTGTCTTTCATACGCAAACGCTCAAGGAAAAAAAATAGAGGAGGAGCCCTCTCCTATTCTTGTTAAGCATGAATCCTTACGATTTGATGATTTGTTGCAAATTCCAGAAAGCATCAAAGTTATGAGTGTAATTGATGGAAAAACATTTGTAAGCTATGAAGGGAAAACATACCAACTTGCCTCACTTGATGTCGAGCTTGATGAAGGTTCTTATGCGCGCCAAGGGAAAGATTTTCTTGAAATATTGATCAAGGATAAAACACTCATCCTCTTTCAAACAAAAAATTCAAAAATAGGGCGTCAAAACCGTATGGGGCATGAAATTGTCCACGCCATTATTGAAACTGACCAAACATGGTTGCAACCCACACTTCTTGCTAATGGCCTAGCACGTGTTCGCACAAGTTTTTTTAATTCAGAGCAAGCCACAGAATTACTAAGACATGAAGAAGGCGCTCGAAAAAATCTCCTCGGTCTTTGGGATGGTGATTTTTACCAAATTCTTTCTCCTCAAAATGCAGAAGATCATATAGGGAGCTTCCATATTGTCGAGGGGGTTATAAAAAAAGTGGCTGTCACCAGAAACAACATTTATCTCAACTTTGGGGATTCATGGAAGACAGACTTTACGATTGGTGTTCCTCCTTCTGTTAGAAAGAAGATCTCTAAAAAAAACGTGTCACTTCTTAATTGGGGAGGAAAGACTGTTCGCATCCGTGGTTGGATTAGCTCTTATAATGGGCCCTACATAGAACTCACTCATATAGAACAAATAGAACTTTTAGATAAAAAGCAGGAGGATAATCTTGAAGAATAGTTTATACCCTCCTATCGACCCTTATTCTGCAGGTTTTTTAGACGTGGATAATATTCATACACTCTATTGGGAGCAGTGTGGAAACCCTGATGGTGTCCCTATACTCTTTCTTCATGGTGGACCGGGTGGAGGGATTTCAGATATTTTGCGTCGTTTTTTTGACCCTGATCATTATCGTATTATTTTATTTGATCAACGAGGTTCTGGGCGCTCTCAGCCGTTTGCCTCACTTGAAAACAATACAAGATCTCACCTTGTTGAAGATATAGAAAAATTACGGAATCATTTTAATATTTCCAAATGGCATGTTTTTGGAGGCTCTTGGGGATCCACGTTGGCACTCTCTTATGCTGTTAAATACCCAGAAAGAGTTCAAAGCCTTATTTTAAGAGGAATTTTTCTTTTAGAATCTTCTGAAATTGACTGGTTTCTATATGGTATCCGCACTATTTTTCCAGAAGCTTGGGAGCGATTTTCATCCTATGTGGATCATGATAAAGATTTGTTAAATGCTTACTATTCACGTTTGACTAGCCAAGACCATGATAAGGCCGTTGAAGCAGGAATAGAATGGAGCCTTTATGAAAGCTCTTGTTCTTCTCTTCTTCCCTCTCGTAAAGACATCACACATAAAAGTAAAACAAATGAGGAGGCGGCTCTTTCTATTGCACGCATAGAAGCTCATTATTTTAAATATGAAATTATTGCCCCTGAAAATTCCTTGTTAACTCAAATTGATAAGCTACGAGCTATTCCTACAAGTATTATACAAGGACGTTATGATGTTATATGCCCTATAAAAACAGCCTATGAGCTTCACAAAGCATGGCCTGAGGCAGATTACATCATTGTTCCTGATGGAGGTCACTCTTCACTAGATTTCCAGATTTCCAAACGTCTTATTGAAACGACAAATGCGATGAAGGCTGTCTAAAAATTAATCAACCTTACAGACAACACCATCACGGATCGTTAAAACACGATCCATACGACGCGCCAAATCCATATTATGGGTCGCAATAAGCGCGCCTATATTTTGACCTCTAACGCGAGTCATTAAGATCTCAAAGACACCATTTGCTGTTTGTGGGTCAAGGTTTCCAGTTGGTTCGTCTGCCATCAAAAGACGCGGGTCATTTGCCAAAGCACGTGCAATAGCAACCCGCTGTTGTTCTCCCCCAGACAATCGGGCGGGACGATGTTCCGCACGATCTTGAAGCCCCATATCATTGAGAAGACTTAAAGATTTTTCTTTTGCCGCTTTAGAAGAAACTCCAGCGATCATTTGTGGAATAATAACATTTTCAAGCGCAGAAAACTCTGGTTGCAAATAATGAAATTGATAAACAAAGCCCATCATATGGCGACGAATTTCTGTTCGCTGTTTATCATTACAGGCTGTGATGTCTCTATCATTCATAAAAACTTGCCCTGATGTTGGTGAATCCAGCAATCCCGCTATATGAAGCAGTGTTGATTTTCCTGATCCACTAGGTCCAACGAGAGCAACAATCTCTCCTGCTTTAATCTCGAAAGAGGAATCTTTTAAGACAGAGAGACTTTCTCTGCCTTGAGTATAGACCTTAGAAACTTTTTCAAGTTTTATAATACTATTAGTATTGTCCATATCTTATCCATACCTTAGGGCTTCAACAGGGTTTAAGCGTGCCGCACGCCATGCAGGGTAAAGAGTTGCTAGAATAGATAGAATGATCGCCATTAGGATAACAGAGGCAACCTCTCCAGCATCTATTTTGGCAGGAAGCTGAGAAAGAAAATAAATCTCATCTGAAAAAAGCTCTGTCCCTGTAAATCCTTCAATCCATTGACGCAGAGTTTCAATATTCTGAGCAAACGCAATTCCCATAGCGGCACCGCAAAGAGTTCCCGTGATCCCAATACTAGCACCTGTCAGAATAAAAATTTTGAGCATAGAGCGCCGAGAGGCACCCATTGTCCTCATGATGGCAATATCAGAGGATTTGTCTTTCACTAGCATTATCATAGAGGATATAATATTAAAGGCAGCGACAATGATAATCAGTGTCAAAATTAAAAACATAACATTCCGTTCAACTTCTAGGGCATTCACAAATGAACTATTTGCATCTCGCCAATCATATAACAAAATAGTGTCATCAAGATCTTTAGTAAGATTACTCTTTATTGAATTTAAATCATTTATGTCTGTAGTGGTAATCTCAAGATAAGAAGCGCTTCCATCTTGCATACGATAGAATTTCTGAGCTGTTTCAAGAGGCATGAAGACAAACCCACTATTATACTCGTACATGCCGACATCAAAAATCAATCCCACCTCAAAGCGTTGAGATCGAGGAATTGTTCCGAAAGGAGAGGCTTTGCCTTTTGGAGCCATAATAACCATTTCATCCCCAATGAAAATGCCAAATTTTTCAGCTAATTTATTACCGATAGCGACTTTATTATCCGTAAAGTCCATCATATCTCCCGCAACAATACCGTCTCGGAAAATCTTTTTTAATAAGAAATCATGGGATGTTATTCCACGGATTAATGCTCCACTGGCTGCCCCATTTATATTTAATAACCCCTGCCCTTCAATAATAGGTACAGCCGATTGTATGCCTGCATTCGTCTCAATCTTTTGCTTTAAATCCTGATAATTTTGGATAGGTGCCCCTGCAACATATGCATTCATATGCCCGTTTAGACCTAAAATATGAGAAAATAACTCTTGTCGAAATCCATTCATCACGGACATCACAATAATAAGTGTTGCCACACCCAACATAATCCCAAAGAAAGAAAATCCTGCAATAACAGAGACAAACCCTTCTTGTTTACGAGCACGTAAATATCGGAAAGCAATCAATCGTTCGAAGGGAGAAAACATATGCTTAGAAACCTCGTTTTAAATCTCTAATACTTGTTGTTAAAATCGTCATGATACTATCAAGAGAGACTTCATTTCGCTCTCCTGTTTCTCGTTTTTTAAGTTCAACAATACCATTTTTCAGACCTTTGGGACCAACAATGATTTGCCATGGGAGTCCTATTAAATCCATATCAGCAAATTTTCCACCTGCATTTGTATCTCGATCATCATAGAGAACATCAAGTCCTACATTTTTAATATTATCATACAAATCCTTGCACACAGCACTGGTCTCTTCATCTGATACTTTTAGATTAATCAAGCCAACGTCAAATGGAGCAACAGCTGAAGGCCATTTGATACCTGCTTCATCATGATTTGCTTCAATAATAGCCCCAACTAAACGAGAAACGCCAATACCATATGACCCCATTTCAACAGGAACATTTTTTCCCTCTTTCGTTTGAACGGTAGCCTTTAAGGCTTCTGAATATTTTGTTCCAAAATAGAAAATATGCCCAACTTCAATCCCGCGTGTTTTTATTAAATTTACAGGAGCATTCACGCCATCATGTGTTTCATCTGTTGCCGCATAAATGCCCGTCATTTCTTTAAAGTATGAATCAAGCTGAGCTTTATTCTTATAAAATATGTCCTTACCAGATAAATCTGTATTCATCCATTTTTCATCAATAAATACTTCGCTTTCACCTGTATCTGCTAACAAAATAAATTCATGGCTTAAATCTCCACCGATAGGGCCTGTATCTGCTTTCATCGGAATGACACGCAACCCTAAGTCAGTATATGTTTTCAAGTAAGCGAGGAACATTTTTTGATAAGAATAGACAGCATCTGCCTTTGTTAAATCAAATGAATATGTGTCCTTCATTAAGAACTCACGACCTCGCATAACACCAAATCGAGGACGAATTTCATCTCTAAATTTCCATTGAATGTGATAGAGGTTTTTTGGTAAATCTTTATAAGATTTTAGATAAGATCTGAAAACATCCGTAATCATCTCTTCATTTGTTGGCCCATAAAGCATTTCACGATCATGGCGGTCTGTAATACGAAGCATCTGTTTTCCATAGGCATCATACCGATCGCTCTCCTTCCATAAATCGGCTGATTGTATGGTTGGCATCAGGCATTCTTGAGCACCTGCTATATCTTGATGATAACGAACAATACGCTCAATTTTCTTTAAAACACGCAGCCCCAATGGTAACCATGTATAAATACCAGCACTATTTTGCTTAACCATTCCTGCGCGCAACATAAAACGATGAGAGGCTATTTCTGCTTCTTTAGGATCTTCTTTAAGAGTTGGTAAAAAATACTGTGTAAGACGCATGATGTTCCTTCTAATTGTTGTAGGGTTCATTATAGGGCGGAATTGACTGTACGGATTCTACATCTGTCTGTCCATCCTGTTTTTCAGCTTTTCTTTCTTCTGATTGACACAGTGACTCTGCTTTATCAGAGATATCTGTATCCTTATAAATAACCTGTCCTGCTTGATTAATTCTAACACTTCCAAGCTTTGAGGATGACAAGGGAACTGTTAAACCCAATTTTTCTGCTAGATAATTTGTGAGAGGAATTTCAATCTCTCCCACCTCAATCAAGGAAGGATTTAAATCAGCAGGAACTCCTTCAATACTAGGGCTATAGGTCACATCATCTTTGGGAGTATGATGAAGGCTCAAATGACTACACAAAGTCTCGGCTTTTGCATGAGAAAAGTTAAAAACAAAAACGCATATGAGTAAAAAATATTTCATTTTAAATCCTCTTCTCGCATAGAACGTGCAATCTCGTAAAAATTAATAATTTCCATTTGAATTAAAATATAAACGACGCACCATACTGCCATTGAAATGAGTGCCGTAATGATAAACTTTTTAAGAAGTTTAGGGTCCTCAGGTGCAGAGGCTACTGTTCCTCCTTCGGTTGTTCCCTTTGATATATGCCCCCATGGTAAAACTGTAAAAAGTGTTAGCCCATAAATTAATAAATAAACAATAAATCCTGTAAAAACACCCATACTAAAATATTATCCTCTATAGACGTGAACAACAACATTGGGTTTAAAGCCATAACGATGTGTTAGAAAACGACGTAAAATAATTCTAATTTCTTCTTCAATGTCATCAAGCTCATCATCTTCCATATCAAGAAGAGTCGACTCTATTTCTCCGTTCATCTCATCTAATAAAATCTTTTCTTCAGGTGTATTTCGATCCTCTAAACCTATTAAATTAATTTGAGGGTCTTCAATCAGTTTATTTTTTTGATCAATCAATATCGAAACAAAGGCAACACCCGTATGTTGTAGCTTACGACGTTCAGCCAGTCCTGTGCTTTCCAGCTTGATTACACGCTTAGGCTCAACTCCAAGAAATTTTGTTTCAATATGATCAATAATTCGGGGGTTCTTAGGATCAAGGCAAATAACAGATCCATTTTGAGGCTCAATAACATGAGGCACGCCACAATCCTTGGCAAGAGAGGCATGAGCCTTAATCATAATTTTCTCTCCATGAACAGGGATAGCTATTTGAGGATTGCTCCATGAAATCATATCTTTTAATTCTTCTTGGCGAGGATGCCCTGAAGCATGGACAAGATTATCACCACAGTTGCTATCGCAGATAACAGTAAGACCATTAGAAACAAATTTATTCTGCATCATTCCAATTTCTTTTTCATTCCCTGGAATTTTCCATGAAGAATAAATGACCGTATCTCCTTTTTCTAATTTAACCCCTTTATAATCTCCTTGAGCTATACGAGAAAGAGCTGCGCGAGGCTCTCCCTGTGAACCTGTGATCATTAAAACAATATTTTCACGTGGAATATCATTAAATTGTTTATCAGAAAGAAATTCTGGCACATCATCCAAATAGCCACATCGTTTAGCAGCTCCAATCATATTATTCATAGAGCGCCCAATAACCACAACTTTTCGTCCCACAGATTCTGCCACTTTGGCAATTGTCCGTAGGCGGCCTACGTTCGATGAAAATGTCGTAATCGCAATTCTATTTTTCTGTTGCTTAAAAATCTCAAGCAAGCCTTTTTCTACCTCTGCTTCACTGGGTGTTCGTCCTTTCTTTTGAGCATTTGTAGAATCTCCTATATAGGCCAAGACTCCTTTTTCAGATTGTTTTTTAAAATTAGATCCTTTTGTGGCTTCTCCTATTGAAGGCTTTGGATCAAGGTTCCAATCCCCTGTATGTAGAATTGTCCCTTGGTCTGTTTGAATAAATGTTGAAAGATTATCTAAGACAGAGTGAGTGATTTCTACAAAGCTTAGTTCAAATGGTGATAAGTCAAGGGAACCTCCAGCGTGAATTTCTGTTATTTTCATCTTCTTACAGGCTGGGAATTCTTTAATTTTACGGCGTAATATTTCAGCTGTAAAAGGAGAGCAATAGACAGGGCACTTTAAACGAGGCCAAAGATAAGGAACAGCGCCTATGTGATCTTCATGTGCGTGTGTAATAACGAGCCCTACAAGATCTTCTTTATGCTGTTCGATAAAAGAAGGATCAGGAAGCAGTAAATCAACCATAGGATAATGTTTCCCTGCGATGCCCATACCGCAATCCATAATCAGCCATTTGCCTTTATAGGCGTAAAAGTTAAAGTTACAGGCAAACTCTTCTGATCCCTTATAAGGAATAAAATGAATATAATTAGGGTCTAATTTCATAATTTTTCTTTTTCTGATGTATAAATTTTAATAAGACCTTTAAGAGTTAAATCCACGTCGACAATTTTAATAGCCTCTATGTGAGGTGCAAAAACACTCGCTAATCCTCCTGTTGCAATCACAAAGGGCTTATGCCCTATTTCTTCTGACAATCTCTGAATAAGCCCCTCAACCATACTAATATATCCCCAAAAAATACCAGATTGCATCGCATGGATTGTATTTGCCCCTCGTACAAAGGGAGGTTTTTGAATACTAACTTTAGGTAATTTGGCAGCTGCAGAGACAAGAGCCTCAAGAGATAAATTAACTCCTGGAGCAATAATCCCCCCTGAATAGCCTTCTGATTTTGTAAGAACACTTAATGTTGTGGCTGTTCCAAAATCAACAAGAATAGCTTCAGAATTATAATGCTGATCACATGCAACGGCGTTGACTAAAAGATCTGCACCCGCTGTCTGAGGGTTATCAATATTAACTTTTATATGCGGAAGAACTGTTTCAATTGTAACCATGATAGGATCACAATGAAGATATTTTTTTGCCAGCCTTTTAAGATTAAAATTAGCATCTGGTACAACAGAACTCATTACGATGTCTTTTACATCAGAGAATTTATAGTCTTCAATCTGAAAGAGGATAGAAAGCCAAGATGCGTATTCATCTCCCGTTCTCATAGCATTTGTCTGACATCGCCATGAATGTTTGACGGCATTTCCTTCACAGAGAGCAAAGACAGTATTCGTATTTCCTACATCAATAGCGAGTAACATATATTAAAAAAATCCTTTAAAAATAAACTTCACCAGCAGTTATACGCTCTAATACCCCATTGTCCAGACGTAACAGTAACGTTCCCTCTTCATCTAATCCTTCGAATATACCAGAAAGAGTTTTTTGAGGAAGACGAACATTTATTTTTTCATGTAACCTATATGCTTCAGATATCCATAGGTTTTGAATCTCTTTAAATCCTTTTTTAGAGTAAAGATCGTAGTAGATATTTATAGTTTTCAGCAAAGTATTTAAAACAGACTCAACAGTTAATATTTGAGAAGAAACCTGTTGAAGCCCTATTCTTTCTTCTGGAGGTGCTAATATATTTACACCGACACCAACGTATAAGTCAGATATTGTTCCTTTGGGAGAAATATTAGACTCCAATAAAATGCCGGCACATTTTTTTCCATCAATTAAGATATCATTTGGCCATTTTAAAGATTTTTCATGCCCAGAATCTATGTATTTATCTATAGTTTTTGAAAGGGCTACAGCTATTAAAAAACTAAAATGCCCAGCAACAGAGATTTCACACTCTGGATGCAAGAGAAATGAAATATATAAATTCCCTTTTGGAGCCTTCCAAACATTACCATGTCGTCCTCGACCTGCTGTTTGTGTTTGGGCAGAAATTACAAGCCCCTCCTCCGTAAATGTAGAAGAGGAAATCTCTTTTAAAATATCCTGAGTGCTTTCAACACACTCATAATTTTCAATAACCCAGTTTAATGACATTGGGGACAATAAGTGGTTGTTCTAGAGAATGTTCAATATAAATCCCCTTCCCCATAAGATCGGAGGCTGTGTTTTGAGCAAAAGGAAGAAGTGTGTCAGGTCGTAAAATATAACAGAGGGCAAAAAGAACACTCACAGTCATCACGATACGTCGCATGCCTCCTACATCTTGTGAGTAAGGCATCTCAGGTTTATCAAAAAACATGACTTTAATTATCCTCAAATAGTAAAAAGCAGCAACGACTGAAGTTAGAACTCCAATAACCGCCAAAGCATACATACCTTGAGCAATGACTTCTTTAAAGATAATCATTTTTCCAAAAAATCCAGACAATGGAGGAAGTCCACTCATCGAAAGCATTAATATGGCCATAGAATAGGCCAGCACAGGATGGTTTTTTGATAGGCCGGCTAGGTTTTCAATACGTTTAAAAGACATTCCATCACGCTGTAAACATAAAATAATGGAAAAGACACCTGCTGTCATAACCATATAGAGCATTAAGTAAAAGATACTTGCGCTGACCCCTTCTGTTGTAACCATGACAACACCAAGAAGGGCATAGCCTATATTCCCAATAGAGCTATATGCCATAAGACGTTTTAAGTCTTTCTGTACAAGGCCTGCAAATGCAGCCCAAATCATGGACATGACAGAGAGAAATCCTATAATTATCTGCCAGTCAATCACAAGAGTTTCAAATGGCCCAACAAGAAGACGGATGAGCATTGCCAAGGCTGCAAGTTTAGGGGCTATAGCAAAAAAAGCGGTTACAGGAAGTGGAGCCCCTTCATAAACATCTGGAGTCCACATGTGGAAAGGAACCGCTGATATTTTAAAGGCAATCCCCGCAATAATAAAAATCATACCAAAGACAATGGCTGTTCGTTCAATACCTTCAAGTCCCGAAATCGCATTGGCAAGGCGTGTGTATTCTAATTCTCCTGTGAATCCATAAAGGAGAGAAATTCCAAATAAAATAAACCCTGAAGAAATAGCGCCTAAAATAAAGTATTTAACCCCTGCTTCCGTCGACTTTATAGAGTTTCTATGGAAGGCCGCTAAAATATAAAGACTTAAGGATTGAAGCTCTAATGCCATATAGAGAGATAAAAGATGATGAGCAGAAACCATCAAAAACATCCCCATTCCTGCAAGTAAAATCAGAAGAGGATACTCAAACTTAACAAATCCCGTATCATAAAGATATTTTACTGAGAGCATATAGGAGGCTGTTAAGGCAAAAACAAGAATAATTTTTATATTTACCGCATATGTGTCGAGTATAAAGAACCCATTTAATATTGTTGATTTTCCTGTTGGGGTCACCAAAAGAAAAAGAAGAACGAGGAGTAGGCCTCCAATAGATAGTAAAGTTAAAAGACGTGTGGATTGATCTCCTTTAAAAGCGCCAAGTATAAGTAATCCCATAACAAGCAGGGCCATGAAAAGCTCTGGCCAAAGGGGCTGTAAAGAATAAAATGTTACAACATCATTCATGGTAATCCGTTCCAATATCTGTACTAATTTTCTCTTTTATAAGAACGCCGTGCTGATGGGCGCTTTGAATATGGCTCTCATAGTGTGTTTGTAGGGCCTGAAGAGAGGCTGAGGTGCGATCTAAAATTAAATTTGGGGCAATACCTAATGCCAAAACCATGAGAACGATGGAGATAAGAATAGCGGATTCTCTTTGGTTCATATCGCTCATTTCTCCCGCATCCTTATTGGTAACACGACCAAAAACAACAACACGATAAAGACGAAGCATATAAGCGGCGCCAAGGACAATTCCTGTTGTTGCCAGAATAGCGACCAATATATTTGCTTGAAACACACCTAAAAGAGCCAAAAATTCACCAATAAACCCAGAGGTTCCTGGAAGCCCTACAGCTCCCAACATCAAAATCATAAAGACAGTTGCATAACGGGGCATATTTTGAACAATCCCACCATATCGCCCCATATCTCGTGTATGAAGGCGGTCATACAAAACTCCTACACATAAGAACAATGCTGCAGAAATTAATCCATGACTTATCATTTGGAACATTCCCCCTTGGAGACCTTCCATTGTCATTGAAAAAATCCCCAATGTGACAAAACCCATATGAGCAACAGAAGAATATGCAATTAGCTTTTTCATGTCTTCTTGTACCAAGGCTACAAGAGAGGCATAGATAATGGCTATAACGCTTAACGTATAGATAAAAGGTACAAAATATTCTGTAGCTTCTGGGAACATAGGAATAGAAAATCTTAAAAACCCGTAACCTCCCATTTTTAAAAGGACTCCTGCCAAAATCATAGATCCTGCTGTTGGAGCCTCTACATGGGCATCGGGTAACCATGTATGAAAAGGCCACATCGGCATTTTTATTGCAAAGCTTGCAAAACAGGCAATCCATAACCACATTTGAATATTTCGAGCGACAGGATTTGCGATCAATTCTGGAATAGAGGATGTGCCCACTTGAAAATACAAAGTCAAAAGAGCCAAAAACATCAAAACAGAGCCTAGCAATGTATAAAGGATGAATTTAAAGGCAGAGTATACACGTCGAGGGCCTCCCCAGATTCCTATAATCAAAAACATCGGAATCAAAACACCCTCAAAAAAAACATAGAACAAGAATGAGTCTAAAGCTAAAAATGTTCCCATCATGAAGGTTTCAAGAACTAAAAAGGCAATCATATACTCTCGGACACGCGTTTTGATTGAACTCCAACTTGCCAGAATACATACAGGTGTTAAGAAAGCGGAAAGAACAACAAAAAACAAGGATATTCCGTCGACACCGAGATGATAAGCTAACCCTAAAGACGGCATCCAGGTTCTATTTTCAACGAATTGAAACCCTGCTTCATTTGAATCAAACCCCATTAAGAGCAGCAGCGAGACAGCAAGAACAAACACAGAGGTAAACAACGCTGTGTGTCGTGCGTTTCTATTGATAGTCTCTGCATCTCCTTTTATAAGATATAGAAACAATACCCCAACCAAAGGAGAGAAAAGCAAGAGAGAAAGAATAGGAAAGTCCATTAAACATTACCTCCTGTAAGTAGAAAAGCCCAACTCAAGAGGCCGATTAGAGCCGCAACCATAACAAAAGCATAATGATAAATAAATCCACTTTGTATTTTACCTAATATAGCTCCTAAGCGACGAGAAAAGTCAGACACGCCGTCTGGACCCAAACCATCAATCACAGTCTTGTCTCCCTTCCAAAATAAACGCCCAAGAGCATAAGTCGTTTTGACAAAAAGAATGTTGTAAATCTCATCAAAAAACCATTTCCGATAAAAAAGTATATGCAGAGGTTTCAAGATTATTTTAAGAAAATGTAAGATCGATGGAAAAAAGAAATAAATTAGAGAGGCTAAAAGAAGTCCTCCTACAGCAACGCCCAAAGGAAGTGTTTTAACCCAATGAGGAACATGGTGAGCCGCTTCAATCGTATCATTTTCAGGAAGAACAAAAAGGCTGTCCTTCCAAAAATCATGGCGATTCCAATCAATTATAGATGACTGAGAATCTTCTTCACTCTCATGAGACTGGATATGTTCAATCTCAGAGGATTTAGTATGTTTTTCTCCTACAAAGCCATCATAGAAAAGAACCCCTGCCAAAATAGAGCCGACAGCTAACACCATCAAAGGAATAAGCATAATTTTAGGTGATTCATGGATGTTTTTTTGAACATCGAGAGAGGCTCTAGATTTCCCATGAAAGGTTAAAATCATCAAACGCGCTGTATAAAAAGCTGTCATAAATGCAGCTGCAATACCAGCCCAGAAAGCAAAGTCACCAAACCATGTATGATCAGCATAGACAGATTCTAAAATCATATCTTTTGAATAATAGCCTGCAAAAAAAGGAATTCCTGAGAGAGCTATCCCTCCAATCCACATCAAAACATATGTAACAGGAATTTTCTTCCAAAGCCCTCCCATATGGCGCATGTCCTGTTCATTCGACATGGCATGTATTACAGAGCCTGCTCCTAAAAATAGTAAGGCTTTAAAAAAAGCATGAGTCATAAGGTGGAACATCGCTGCTCCATAGGCAGAGACACCCAATGCAAAGAACATATATCCAAGCTGTGACATTGTTGAGTAAGCAATAACACGCTTAATATCAAATTGTGTTAAAGCAATAGTTGCAGCTATAAACGCTGTGAATGCTCCTATAATTGTTACAAGTATCAGAGCTATTGGTGCATATTCGTAAAGTGGAGAGAAACGGGCCACCAAAAATATTCCCGCTGTTACCATTGTCGCGGCATGAATCAAGGCAGAAACGGGTGTAGGACCCTCCATAGCATC
>JAJFGT010000104.1 GCA_021776015.1 Alphaproteobacteria bacterium | reverse complement strand
ACGGATGCTGATGATATTTTCTCGACCCTGATGGGAGATGTTGTTCTTCCTCGACGAGAGTTTATTCAGGAAAATGCTCTTAAGGTATCTAATTTAGATATTTAAAAAATTACTGTCTATTGCACGTTATATTTATAGAGATTTTTTAGAGATGACTTCACTTAACTTTTAATATAGCGCCCTCGCCTCTATTCATACAAAACATGGTTATTTATGTTTTACAAACTCACGGTTACAATACCCACAAAAAACCCTATGGGATTCGCTGAGTTCTTCTAAATCATAATAGACAGCAGGATGCCCTAAAGCTCCCATTCCACCGTCACACATCACACCATCGGCACCTTCATCAACAGTAATTGTTTCTACATGTTTTTTAGATTTTGAACTCTTCATCTCATTGCTCTTTTCTTAGATTCTTCAATTTGAATCTTGGGTTCGTATTTTTATTTAAGAAGGAAGTATATACGATGATTTCCATTTGCGAAAGTTTTCTGAATGTGGTTGTGTGTGATGATAATAGGAATTGAAAATAATGACAAAACAACCTGAAAAAGCATGGTTTGGGGACACAGAAGTAACCCCTGATGAAAAGACTCAGAAAGTTCTTGATGTCTTTCATAACGTTGCAAATAAGTATGATATTATGAATGATGTCATGTCAGGAGGTCTTCATCGCCTCTGGAAAGATAGACTCATTCGCATGATTCGTCCACGAAAAGACTATGCTTATCTTGATGTTGCGGGTGGAACAGGAGATATCGCTTTTCGTCTCCGTAAAGCAACATCGCCTAAAACATCTATTACTGTTTCTGATATCAATGAGTCTATGCTCTCTGTTGGACGAGACCGTGCCCTTGACCGTGGTTATATTGAAGGATTTGAATGGGTTACTGGAAACGCTGAATCTCTTCCTTTCCCAGATAACACTTATGATGTCTATACAATTGCATTTGGTCTCCGCAATGTTACACATATTGATCAAGCGCTAAGAGATGCCGTGCGGGTTCTTAAACCAGGCGGTCGGTTTTTCTGTCTAGAATTTTCGCATGTTAATGATCCCTTCCTTTCTAAACTCTATGATAGCTATTCTTCTCATCTGATCCCTAAAATGGGTGAATGGATTGCAAATGATACACAGAGCTATCAGTATCTTGTGGAAAGCATTCGCAGATTTCCAAAACGACACACCCTTGAGCGATACATGAAAGAAGCAGGGTTTATCCGAACAAAATCAACACCTTTAAACCTTGGTGTTGTCTGTATTCATGAGGGTTGGGTTGCCTAGGCAAAAAATTTTCATAAAATCCATCAAGAAAAAGCTTGCAATTGACTCCAGAACTATTGCATAGATAACCTATATATTTAACTTTAATACACAATAAGAATACCCTATTTAAAGGGGACACAATTACTTAACAAGGAGAGAACACTATGAATAAATCATCACTTACAGCTGTTGCCGCTGTTGCTATCGTTGCTATTGCAGGGATTGGTTACTTTAGCGATAACGGAAGTCAAGATGCAACAACACTAAGCTCTATTTCACCAGCCGCTGGTGAAATTGAATCAACACTTTCAGATGCAACATCAAATGCTGCATCATCCATTACATCTGGTGCCGATGCCGTTGCAAACACAGCAAGCTCAGCTATGGATGCTGCAACAGATGCTGCAAGCTCAGCCGTTGATGCGACAACAAACGTAGCCTCTGAAATTACAGAGACTGTTGGAGATGTAGCATCTGACGCTGCTACAGCCGTTTCTGAAACTGTAACTTCAGCTACAGATGCTGTTACGGATTCTGTAGTCGATGCAACAACAGCAGAAGCAACAGCCGTAGAAGATGCTGCAACAGAAACAGCCATAGACGCTGTTGATGATGCTGTTGAGGCTACAGAGCCTGCTGCTGGATCTGATATTGATGATGCCATCAATGCAACAAAAGAAGCTTTAGATTTTTAATATTAAACGCTTTTTTAAAAATATTTTATACAATACGGCTTTCGTGCTTTAATACGGAGGCCGTATTTTTTTAAGGTTAGACTTAATGCTTAATAATAAAAATATCTTACTGATTATATCTGGTGGCATTGCCGCCTACAAATCCTTGGAACTGATCCGAGGGTTACGCAAAGAGCGTGCAAATGTACGCTGCATTCTAACAAAAAATGGAGAAAAATTTGTAACACCAATGAGCCTTGCTGCTCTTAGTGAACATAAAGTTTATACAGATCTCTGGTCTTTGAAGGATGAACGAGAGATGGGGCATATTCGTTTAAGTCGTGAGGCCGATCTTATTGTTATTGCTCCTGCCAGTGCTAATCTTATTGCGAAGATGGCACATGGCCTTGCCGATGATCTAGCAAGTACATGCTTATTGGCTAGCGATAAACCCATTATGATTGCCCCTGCCATGAATCCTATGATGTGGAATCATCCTGCTACACAAAACAATATGAAGATTCTTCTCCAAAGAGATATCATACAGATTGAGCCAAAATCTGGAGAAATGGCCTGTGGAGAAACAGGCATTGGGCGGATGAGTGAACCTGATGATATTTTATCTTCTATTAAAGATTTTTTTTCTGAAAAACCTCTGAAAAATATGAAAGCAATTGTTACCTCTGGACCGACCTATGAGGCCATCGATCCTGTCCGCTTCCTTGGTAATCGTTCTTCGGGAAAACAAGGGCATGCTATTGCAACGGCCCTTATTCAAGCTGGGGCTCATGTCCATTACATTACGGGCCCTACACACCTCCCCCATCCAAAAGGCGCCACAATCATTGAAATAGAATCAGCAGAAGAAATGCTTGCTCATGTGGAAAAAAATCTTCCTGCTGATTTATTTATCGGAGCTGCTGCTGTATGTGACTGGACAGTAGAAACCGATCATCTACAAAAAATAAAGAAAAAGGATAATCTCACACCCCCTCAACTGAATCTCAAGGAAAATCCTGATATTCTTAAAAAAGTTTCTCTCTCCTCTAAACGTCCACAATTGGTTATTGGTTTTGCCGCAGAAACTGAAAACCTCAATAACAATGCTAAAGATAAACTTAAACATAAAAACTGTGACTGGATTGTGGGGAACGAGATTTCTCCTGAACAAAATGTTTTCGGAAATTCTGAAAATCAGGTATGTCTATTTCAGTACACAGAAGATAGAAAAGAGATCATCCAAACGGATTTACCTCGTATGACCAAAATAAAGATTGCTCAAAAACTGGTTAACGAAATTATTCACTACTTTGAAACAATACAAAAGGACAACAGAAATGAATGCACAAACCCCTCCCTCAATGTCGTCCCCTACGGTTCTCAATGAAAAACGAACGCAAGTTCTTCTTCAACCTTTAGAACACGCTGTTGGTTTAAAACTTCCAACCTATGAAACAAGCCAATCTGCAGGTATGGATCTAACAGCTGCATTAGAAGAGGCCATTGAAATTGGCGTTGGAGAACGCACTCTCATTCCAACAGGTCTTGCCATTGCACTGCCCCCTCATTGTGAAGCACAAATTAGACCTCGGTCTGGTCTTGCCTTAAAATACGGGGTTACTGTCCTCAATACACCGGGTACAATTGACGCTGATTATAGAGGTGAGATAAAAGTTATTCTCATTAACCATGGACATGAGCCTTTTATTGTTGAACGAGGCATGAGGATTGCCCAAATGGTTGTGAACCGCTTTGAACAAATCTCATGGGATATTGTAGAAAACCTTGATGAAACAACAAGAGGCACTGACGGTTTTGGCTCAACTGGCATATAAGAATCCAGACTCTGAATATTCATCTTCCCTAAAAACAATGGAAGATTTTATTGCCGATGGGCATACGCCTATGATGGCGCAATATCAACTTTTGAAACAAAATCATCCTGATGTTCTCCTTTTTTATCGCATGGGAGATTTTTATGAGCTCTTCTTTGAAGATGCTGTCATCGCTTCAAAAATATTAGATATTACTCTTACGAAAAGAGGTAAAAACCAAGGGCACGAAATCCCTATGGCGGGAGTTCCTTATCACTCCTTTGAACCTTATCTTGCACGCCTTGTCAAAGCAGGGCACCAAGTAGCCATTTGTGAACAAACTGAAACACCTGAAGAGGCTAAAAAACGAAGAGGTCATAAAGCATTAGTAAATCGAGATGTTGTCCGTATTGTCACAGCAGGAACGTTAACCGAAAGCCATTTACTTGATGCCCGCCAAAATAACTATCTTTCTACTCTTGCGCGTATTGGATCTCAATACGGATTAGCATGGATTGATATGTCCACAGGAAAACTCTTTGTCCAACCCATTTTAGAAAAAAATATTTTAAGTAGCCTTGATCGGATAATGCCGAGTGAACTTGTTTTGATGGAAGATTTCTCTCATACAGCTCTTCATGAGCAATATAATTCTATCATAACATCACAACCCAAAAGCCTCTTCGATAGTGAAAATGCGCGCGCACGTTTAGAGTCTCTATGGAATGTTCAATCTTTAGATTCTTTTGGTGTCTATACCCGTGCTGAATTCTCTGCTATGGGCGCTTTAATTGACTATATCGATCGCACTCAAAAAGGTCGCCTTCCTTATATATCTCCACCACAACAGATCATTGATCAATCCATCATGGAAATTGATGGTGCAACTCGTAAAAATCTTGAATTAACACAAACATTATCAGGAGAGAAAAAGGGATCTCTTCTCTGGGCGATTGATAGAACACTAACAGGTGCAGGAGCAAGAACTCTTCAATCTTATCTATCCGCACCCTTATGCGACAAACAAAAAATTAATACAAGACTCGACAAGATTGAATCTTTTACCAAACAATCCAATCTTAGAGCCTCCCTCAGAGATCTTTTAAAAGAGATTCCAGACATGGAACGATCATTAGCTCGTCTAAGTGTAGAACGAGCGGGACCAAAAGATTTAATAAACATACGAAACGGATTGTTTCAATCTGAAAAGATCTTAACTCTACTCAATTTAATTCCTAAAGAGAACTCATTAAATCTTATTCGTACACATCTTACACCCCCACCAGAAATAACACATTTAACAGATATATTATGGCGTTCTATTGATGACGATAGCCCTATTTTAACTCGAGATGGTGGTTTTATTAAAGCAGGGTTTAACGCTAAACTTGATGCTTTAAAAAATATTCGAACAGATAATAAAAATCTGATCGCAGCTCTGCAGAAAAAATACATAACACAAACAAAAATTGATCGCCTGAAGATTTCTTATAATAATCTTCTTGGTTATTTTGTAGATGTCCCCGCAAAAAAAGCAGATGCGTTAATGGTTGGAAAAAATGATGATTCTACTCATGATAATCCTTTTATCCACCGCCAAACCCTTGCTAATAATGTACGATTTACAACTGTAGAACTGACAGAACTGGAACGAGACATTTCCTCTGCCTCTGACAAGGCTCTTGCCATTGAACTAGATATTTTTAGTGAGTTGACACAACAGATTATGGATGTTGCAGACAGCATTACACAAAGTGTCCATGCTCTATCAGATTTAGATGTTTCCTCTGCTTTGGCAGAACTGGCTATTGAATTGGATTATACACGCCCTGAAATCACAGAAGATTATACATTTGAGATTGAAAAAGGCCGGCATCCTGTTGTTGAACATGTCTTGCGTCAAAATGCCTCCCATCAATTTACACCTAATGCTTGTACATTGAATCCTCAAGAGAAGCTTTGGCTTTTAACGGGACCCAATATGGCAGGAAAATCAACCTTCTTGCGTCAAAATGCCCTCATTGCAATCTTAGCTCAAACGGGATCATTTGTTCCTGCATCATACGCAAAGATTGGACTCGTGGACAAAGTCTTTAGTCGTGTTGGCGCCGCCGATGATCTTGCACGGGGACGCTCAACATTTATGGTTGAAATGGTTGAAACAGCTATCATTTTAAATCAAGCGACAGATAGATCTCTTGTGATTTTAGATGAAATTGGACGAGGTACATCTACATATGATGGACTTTCGATTGCATGGGCCTGTGTAGAATATCTCCATGAAACTAATCAATGCCGAGCACTTTTTGCAACTCATTATCATGAACTCACACAACTTGAAGCACAACTTCCGTCTCTCTCATGCTACACCATGGCGGTTAAAGAATGGAAAAATGAAATTATTTTTCTCCATAGCGTCATCAAAGGAGCAGCCGATAAATCCTATGGTATTCATGTTGCAAAATTAGCAGGTGTTCCGCAATCTGCCTTAAAACGTGCGGCTCAAATTCTAAAAACCCTTCAAAATGATACTAAAAAAACAACGGGAATGGATCTCCCTCTTTTCTCTCTTTCAGTGGAACCCGTCGAAACATCGAAAATCTCTCCTCTTGAAGAGGCTCTTACTTCAATATCACCCGATCATTTATCGCCACGAGAAGCCTTAGACATTTTATATAAACTTAAAGGACTTACAGCATCATGACCAAAGATATAGCACAAAACTCAATTCTTGACGCCATTGGAAATACACCTCTTATACAACTTGAAGAGGGAATTTATGCCAAAGCAGAATATCTTAATCCATCGGGTTCTATTAAAGATCGTATTGCCAAATATATTATTGAGCGGGCAGAAAAAGAAGGCTTGCTCAAACCAGGAGATACGATTGTTGAATCAACAAGTGGTAACACAGGAAATGCCTTTTCTTTTATAGCCGCGCTCAAAGGATACAAAATGATTGTCCTTCTGCCCGATGGTTATACGGGAGAACGCGCTCAGATTTCAAAATCTTTTGGGGCTGAGATTCGTCATGTTGGAGATTTCCATGTTGATGAAGCTCGCAAAGAATCTATAAAAATGGGACAGCAAGAGGGATTTTTCTGTCCTCAACAATTTGATAATGATTGGAATATTGATGAAAATCGAGAATGGCTAGGGCCAGAAATTCTTGAGCAACTTCCTGAAGGTATGATTTTTGATGCCATGATCAATGGTGTAGGTACAGGTGGAACATTGGTAGGTGTTGGGCAATGCTTTCGTGCTAAACATAACCCTCATTTAAAAATTTATGCGATTGAACCTTTTGAATCTCGAACTCTTGAGCATGGGCATATTGCTAAGCATAAGATAGAGGGAATTGCCGATGGATTTATACCTAGTATTTATGGACGAAACCAAGATATGATCACTGGCTTTCATCCTATCCCTCAAGAGCAGGCACTGCAACAAGCTAAAGCTTTAGCACGACGGGGTATGTTTGTCGGGGCAAGCTCTGGAGCCAATCTATGTGCGGCACGTGAACTCAAAGCAAAACATCCTGAATTCAAAAACGTTCTAACTTTTTTATCCGATCGAGGAGAAAAATATTTATCATCTCTTTATGCTTAGCTCCCCTTTTCTACATTATTGTTAGACCTGATGCTGGAAATAATAATACGCACAGAAGCATTACACCAAAATAATCTTACTAAAAAATACCTGAAGTAGAACAAGAGACAATTATCTATTTTCTCTTTATTCCTTGCGATTGTATAATGGAATATGCCTCGTATTTTTTTGATTCTTTTGTGTCTTATATGTTCAGCCTGTGGATCGTCTCATAAGACAGTGCCACAGAACATGGCGTCCCTCAACGAAACCATGCTAACTGAGGAAGATTTCAAACATGCTGTCACACACTATCTCCAAAGCGGTGGAGGTCCTGCTGTAAGCACTTATGATATAGTCATGACAGATTTAAATGGAGACTATATCCCCGAAGGTCTTGTGATCATGAATACACCTTTTGGAACATGGTGTCACAATGCGGGTTGTACTCTTCTCATTTTTGAAGCTAAAAAATATAGAATTGAAGGACAAGAAGAGGATTATAGAAAAATTACTTTAAATAGCCGTATTGAGCCCATCAGAACACCGCTTTTCATTCATAATGCAGAAGGTCAGAAATGGAAAACAATTCTAGTACAGCAAGATGGTCTAAACCGTGACGCGCGATATATTGAGCTTAAAAATGAGGGGCGGGGATATCCTGCATTTACTCTTAATGCCCCCTCTTATCACGGCAATAATCCACATTCTGGGCAAAGCTACTTTTACTAGGATAAAATATCCTGCTCTTAATCTCTTTGATCTGTCTGAGGTTTTAGCATTTTACGAAGAATACCTCCAAAAAACCCTCCATTTGAAGGTTTATCATTTTTAATGTCTTCATAGAGAGCATTAGTTCGCCGTCTCATTGCTTCTTTCTCATCATCATCAAATGAAAGCTGAACATCTTCCATTAGCTCTTTAAAATCAAGAGTTGAAATATGGATCTTTTGAATTTCCGTTAGAATTCTCTGTTCTTGTATATCAAAGTCACCATCACACCAAACAAGAAGACGAGCAAAAACAAAAAAATCACTTCTATCTTGATGGCTTGTGATCTTTTGAAAACAATCTCCAACATTTTGTGCTGTTTTGATATCTTCCTCTAAAATTTGCCTTTGTTCTTTAGAAAAAGGATAGTTTTCCAGCCCTTCTCTCATAAATTTTTCTTCTTCTTTCGTAATAATATTATCTGCATGTGCCATTGCAAAAATGGCACGCCACATATTAAAACGACTCTCTGAAACTGTTTCTAACATTTGTGTATTCCTATATCTTTCATGTATGAATGGGGCGATTATCAACAGCCAGAGCAGCTTCTTTAACCAACTCTGCTAATGTTGGGTGGGCATGGCATATGCGAGAGATATCCTCTGCACTTCCTCCAAATTCCATTACAGCTGCAATTTCATGAATTAAATTCCCTGCTTCTGCCCCTAGAATATGAGCGCCTAATACTTTATCCGTTGTGGCATCTGCTAAGATTTTTACAAATCCATCTAATTCATTCATGGCACGAGCACGCCCATTTGCCATGTAAGGAAACTTACCAACTTTATAGGATACTTTCTCTTCTTTAAGGGCTTGCTCTGTCTTCCCTATTTGAGCCACTTCTGGGTGTGTATAGACAACACTTGGAATCAAGTTGTAATCAATATGACCTGTCTGTCCTGCCAACATCTCAGCAAGAATGACGCCCTCTTCTTCAGCTTTATGTGCCAGCATAGGACCTGCAATTACATCTCCAATCGCAAAAATTCCTTCTACAGAACTTTCAAATGTCTCATCTGTTACAATTCGCCCCCGTACGTCGAAATTGACTCCAATTTTATCAAGCCCTAGTCCATTGGTATAAGGTGCACGTCCAACAGCGACGAGAACAATTTCAGCTTTTAACTTTTCAGCTTTGCCTCCTGTTGCAGACTCAAGAGATAAATCAACGCCTGTTTTAAGAGTCTTTGCACTCATTACCTTTGTTGAAAGCTTAAAATTGATTCCTTGTTTTTTAAGAATCTTGAGCATGTCTTTAGAAATTTCTTCATCCGTCTCCGACAAAATTTTATCCATATACTCAACAATAGTGACTTCACTCCCTAGACGGCTCCAGACAGCCCCCATCTCAAGGCCAATCACACCGCCTCCAATCACAACCATTGTTTTGGGAACTTTAGAAAGAGACAGCGCACCTGTCGAAGAAACAATCTGGTTTTCATCAATCTTAATATTAGGAAGAGAGACAACATCAGACCCCGTTGCAATAACGATAGAGTTCGCTTGGTAGCTTTGGCCATCGACAGAAACCTGCCCAGCCTTCTCAATCGTTGCCGTCCCTTGGATCCAATCAATTTTATTTTTCTTAAAAAGGAATTCAATCCCTTTGGTATTTGCAGACACTACATTTTCTTTATGTTTCATCATCCCTTTAAGATCAAGAGACACTTTTTCTACAGTGACACCGAACGCGCCCAAAGAATGTTGTGCTTCCTCATATTTCTGAGAAGCCTGTAGAAGAGCCTTTGAAGGAATACATCCTACATTCAAACATGTTCCTCCCAAGCTTTTACCTTTTTCAACACAGGCTACCTTTAAGCCCAGTTGTGCACAGCGTATAGCACAGACATAACCCCCTGGCCCTGCCCCTATAATAATAACGTCGTAAGAAGATGAAGATTGTTTTGGCATAGTGTCCTCTATTCGTTTGAATTCACTTTAAAACAATAAGGTGAAGGGTTTTTAAATACAAGGTGAGAAACAATATTGTACAAGAACAATCATAATTTTTCTGTCTTTATACTCAACCATTTATGAGGATCGACTTGAAAAGCAACATCCCCTGTAAGATTTGAACGATCAAGCGCATTTAAATAAACGGTACGTACTGTTTTT
>JAJFGT010000103.1 GCA_021776015.1 Alphaproteobacteria bacterium | reverse complement strand
TGTTCTTGTTTTCTTCTTAGCTTGCCAAGCTATCATTTCATTTGCATTAAAAAACAAGAAAGTTGAACAGATCTTACTTAAAAATCAACATTATGCCGACTTACTATCTTTGATTTCTGCAACTTTAATATTATGGTTTATATAAATGATTAAATGCACTGGACGATTTTGATATTCGTTGGGAAGAAAGCTAATTAGCGAGGCTGAGTACTTGTTAAAAATTAGCCACAAGAGATATTGAAAGCAGGCAAGTTATTTTTACCCAGTAATTTGTAATTATCTGCACCATAATTTACACCGTTTTATACTTTACTTTCGATGTCTTCTTTAACTTTATAAACTCTTCATCAAGTACATTTGATAAACCACGACACTCCTGTACCAACAAATCCGCACCATCAGTATAAGTTAAGCATTTTTCTTTAGTCCAATCTAAGGGAGGGTCATTGAGAACAGATTTAACATTAGAAATTTGATCGCATAACTTAATTAGCCTTACAGCCTCTGGCATTGTTTTTATCCGCTCAGCTTGCTTCTTTTTTCTAATAGAAAGTTCTAATTTTTCAAAGCCTTTCGGATCAGTAAGACCATCAACATAACTTGCTACTTTATCTCCAAAAATAGCCTCTATATCTTCAATAGTAGCCTCTGTATCTTCAACTACATCATGTAACCAAGCAGCAGCTATAGCTTCATCACTTGCCTCATTTTTTTTAGCCAAATCCACAACTTCTGCTAAATGTTCAACAATTGGCTGTTTAGCCAAATTATGTCTTACCATATTACAGTGCTTCTTTCGAGCAAATTGCTCAGCTTGTACTAGTAAACTCATGGTCTCATTTCCTCTAGTTTCAGTTGTATTTTTTCAACAACGCTTTTCATTGAACAGTCTGCATTGACTACAAAGACGCTTCGTTTATCTTATATTTCTTGCATGACACAAAGAAAGATAACAGCAAAATATTCCAGAGAAATTTAAAAGGCGCTTAGGGAATGTCTTCGAAAAGCCTTGTAGAGGAGAGGGTGCAACTCCTCGAAGCCCTTACTTAAGAGCTCAACTAAAGGTACTAGGGATAACAACAAAACCCGTCAATTGAATAAAAAATCATCAGGCAATACATATTTGCATAACGAAGCAGATCCGGATTATGCAGAAGATGTTTCGATGTTAAAAATTAACGAAATCACAAACTGGCTACGTGCTTGGATATTCATATAAACTTACTGTTTTAAAGAAGGTACTTTAGAAAAGTGACAAAGTTGTCAACAAAGGCTTTGTATACGGTTACTCTTTCTTTAAACCTTTAAACAATTCATGCAATTCATCACGTGATGCAGTAAGGAGACTTCCTGTCAGTGATAAGCACATAGAAATATATATTTCTTCTGTTTGGCTATGTATACCTCGCCCTCTTTCTCCATCCATCATGCGATAAAAGGAAACGGGTAAAGCGTGCACATGGTTGGAAAAGAAGCGATTCATCCAGCGAAACGTTTTCCTATCGATTCCCGCCTTGTCAGATATTTCTTCTAGAGGAAGAATATAAGCACTTTCTCCTTTTAAATACTTCTTTTTTTGCTTATCCGGTAAGCTCATGAAGAATGTGTTTCTTTCAAGCCTTGTTTGCAATTCAGTAGCTTGTTGCTCAAACCCTCTAATATCATCGTGATTTGATTGCATATCTTCAAACAACCTTCTTCTGCTTCTACAATCATGCAAGTTTAATACATTCCATCTACATTCCCATTCTTCTTCACTACAATCTTCCACACACAGATAGAAAAATGCCAATCGTATCTCTAGAATAGTTCTTGTTAAACTTGCTATAGAGGCATAGTCCCAGTGTTCAATTATTTTTTGTGCCCACGGTGTATGAGGGGTAATAATTGCCAATGTTGCAGCTCTTGAGCACAGAAGAGTAAATAACGCAGATGCATAAAAATGTTTTGTGGAGGGAGAAGAAATACCAGCATACCGCTGAGAAACATGCATACATTCGCGCACTACGTTATCGATCATATCGACCCGTTCCATATACTGATTTGATGGAATGGTAGATTGCTCGGCATGTTTAAAAATTCCTCCCCACGAGAAGATATTTTTTATATACTTAATCAAATTTTATTTTTCCTTTTCAATAAGATAGCTTCTCAACCGCTTATTTAAGTTGTGGTAGATGCTCTATTCCATAATGGGTATATATACCATGCGTCACAGTATTTTTCTCATGCCCGACCATTGATTTAATCGCTTCAGCTTTGACATTAGCAACATCGAGATAGATAATAAAGCTGTGACGCAAGCTATGTAAGCTAATACACTTTAAAAAGTGAATCTTCGAAAAGTCTTGTGAAATGGTAGCGGAGGGCAGAATTGAACTGCCGACACATGGATTATGATTTGGCCTTGGGTGCTTTATAAGCTCTTAGAATGTGTTTGAACTTATAATCTCTTTCGCTTGCTCACCATACATCTCAGATTAATAACTCATAATAATTTGTCCATATCAATTACAATTAATTAACCGCCTCT
>JAJFGT010000102.1 GCA_021776015.1 Alphaproteobacteria bacterium | reverse complement strand
ATATAAGAAAACAGGCTGTGGTAACTCTTTTATGACGCAAGATGAAATTGTACGCCTTGTAAAAGCCTTTGTTGCATTGGGAACATGGAAAATACGATTGACAGGGGGAGAACCTACGCTTCGTAAAGATTTTATTGAAATAGTAAAATCTTTACACGAGATAGATGGGTTGAAGAAACTTGTTTTTACAACAAACGGTTATAAACTTCCTCAGCGGGCACAGGAGTATTATGATGCAGGTTTAAGAGCCATAAATATCAGTGTAGATTCTTTAAACCCTCTCCAGTTTCAAAATATTACAGGACATGATCGTCTCAATGATGTTTTAGAAGGACTCCAAGCAAGTATCGATGTAGGTTTTGAAAGTGTTAAGTTAAACACTGTATTGCTTAAGGGACTCAATGACAAAGAATTGGATGGCTTTATTGATTTTGTAAAAGATGTTCCCGTCTCTTTACGTTTTATTGAACTGATGCAAACACGGGATAATAAGGATTATTTTGACAGGCATCATCTATCTGGAAAAGTTATCACAGAGAAATTATTGGCAAGAGGTTGGAAAACGCGCTCACGCATTCTGGGGGCGGGGCCTGCTCTGGAATTTGAGCATGAAGAGAGTCAAGGAACCATTGGTTTAATTGCGCCTTATTCAAAGGATTTTTGTAAGACATGTAATCGGTTGCGTGTTTCAGCAAAAGGAGCACTCCATTTGTGTCTCTTTGGTGAGGGAGGCCATTCTCTTCGTGAGTATTTGCAAAGTGATGATCAAAGCGAAGAGCTTCAGGATAAAATTTTAACTCTCATGAACTTTAAACGTTCAACCCATTCTCTACATGAAGGAAATTCGGGTGTGAGAGAACATTTAGCATCTATAGGAGGATAATAAAATGTCTAAACAGGCGAATGTGCAAGATATGGGAATTGAATTTCCAACGGCAAAAAAACCACATTTTAAAATGATTAACGTGGGACGTAAGCGTCCTACACGAAGGTGGGCCGTAGCTGTGGGAACCATTAAAATGGGAGCTGATGCTTTCCACCGTGTAAAGAATGGAACATTGCCCAAAGGGGATGCTTTAGGGTTAGCAGAAGCGGCAGGGATTACAGGTGCTAAAAAAACACCAGAGCTTATTCCTATGTGTCATACCTTGCCATTAGATCAAGTGACCATTCATTGTGTTCTCAATGATGAGGATAACAGTGTCAGTGTTTATTGTCAGGCAGTTGCATTTGCTAAAACAGGTGTTGAAATGGAAGCTTTAGCTGGAGCTAATAATGCTCTTTTGACAATCTGGGATTTAACAAAGGGTGTTGACCCTAATTTACAGATAGGAGATATCAAGCTCCTTGTGAAGACAGGAGGGAAAAGCGGGATTTGGATAAATGCCAGTGGAATTCCTGACTGGCTGCACGATCAACTTCCTAACCCGAAATCTCTAAAAGAAAAAAGAGTGGGGATTTTAGTAATGAGTGATCGAGCATCGAAGGGAGAGTATAAAGATGAATCTGGAGAAGTTTTAAATGATATTTTCATCAATGCAGGGGCTGAGATTGTATCTCATAATGTAATTCCTGATGATTTTAATACAATTGCAGAACATATTAATTCTGTGTGTTCAAATCAAAAGCCTGACCTTTTGATTGCCTCTGGAGGAACAGGGCCAGGGCCTCGTGATGTCACACCAGATGTATTAGAACAGATTAGTGATCGAATGCTGAATGGGTTGGGAGATGTCCTTCGTACAGAAAGTCTCTATTTTACAGATACGGCTTGGCTCTCAAGGATGACAGCAGGAATGGTGGGAGCAACACTCGTGATTGCCTTTCCTGGATCTCCAAAAGCAGTCAAAGAATGTTGGGATATTCTTGAGCCATTTTTAGGCGATGCTTTAAATAAGATTGCAAAGCAGGGGTTTGAGTGTCATCGGACTGACTATCAATAGAGAATCTGTACAGAGGACTCTAGAATTTATATGTTGAGATTGTATAGTGCGTGGTAAATATTGTTTGTTCTAAAAGATAAAGGAAAATGTGATGAGCGAAATTAAAATTAACATCAAATTATTTGGTGCTTTTCGAGAGTTTGGAGAGGCTGTTATGCTTTCCGTTCCAATAGGAAGTTCTGCTGTAGATGTAAAAGAGGCTTTAGCACAGACTTTGGATCAGAAAAACCATTCATTGGTGGAGGTCTCTGTCCTTGCAAATGACAATGCCATTTTACAAGAATCTGAGGTCTTTAATGTTGATACGGAGCTTTCTATTTTACCTCCAGTGTGTGGAGGATAAAATATGTCAGATTTTATATGTACAAAAATTTTAACGGAGCCTCTGAACATTCAAGAGGCCTATAATTTTGTCTCTGATCCTGCACATGGAGCTGTAGATATGTTTATTGGAGCCGTTCGTAATCATCATAAAAGGCAAGATGTTGAGGGGATTACGTATGATGTGCATGCACCCTTGGCAGAAAAAACATTTCAGGATATTTGCCAAGAGGCCCAAACACGTTGGAATGGTATAAAAACATATATTTCCCATTATAAAGGACGGCTAGATATTGAAGGTATTAGTGTCATTATTGCCGTGAGTTCACCGTATCGCGCAGAAAGTTTTGAAGCGTGCCGTTATATCATTGAACAGATTAAAGAACGTTCTCCTGTATGGAAGCAAGAACATTATACGAGCGCGCCATCTCAATGGCTTCCGGGGCATTCTTTGAATACAAAGAACAATGAGTAAAAAAAATCTGGCAGGGGTGATCTTAGCTGGAGGACTTTCCTCTCGTATGGGGCAAGATAAGGCTACTCTTGAGTATAAAGAAAAGCCCCTTTTAGATCATATGATAGGAATTCTTGAGCAGACGGGCTTGAGTGACATTTACGTGAGTGGGGATGTAAAAAATTATCGTTGTATTCCAGATATGATACCACATGAAGGCCCAGCGTCCGCTATACG
>JAJFGT010000101.1 GCA_021776015.1 Alphaproteobacteria bacterium | reverse complement strand
GTTCAAAATATCCAATATAGACTCCATTTGCGACATCCATCTCTTCAGGTAGAGTTTTCAACTCGTCCGTCAAAAAATAACGGAAAAGTTCTCTTTCTCTATCTTCATCCTCAACACGCATATAAACATTTCGGACATTGTCAAATGAATAGCCATTATATGCAGGATCGTAAATTGTTAAAACCACCATAATTTTTGAAACATCAAAAGGAACTTTAGAAAGATCAATAACAACTTTCTCATCATCTCCAGAACCAGCACCTGTTCGGCTATCTCCTGTATGCTTTATAGCACCATCTAAGGTTTCTTCATGTCCATAGAATACAAAGTCAGAATCTTCTCGTGTTAGATCATTTTTATCCAAAAGGAATATACTTAAATCTAAATCCGCTACTTTTTCATCAAAACCAATAAGGTCCCATCCAACACCTACCAAAAGGTTTTTGAGTTGGGGAGCAAGTTCTTTTAATACAACTTCCTCACCTTGTTCAATTTTATTAAATCTTTCTTCTGGACGAGAATCATCAAAGCTTTCTTTTTGAGAAGAATCTTGAGGCGGTTCTATATCTGTTGGCGGTGGCTGTTGGTTCATTGATCTAGCATCTCCTTAAAGTGGACTATAACTTGGAATCGAAGAATTCTCTCCCCAGTATAAAGCGAAAAGTCCAAGAATATAAGCACAATATATCAAAAGCATTGTTACACCAGCCATTCTTCCTATTTTTTTGAAGGCAAAAATAAAGAAACTAAAGAAGAGAGCCACAGCCATAACCATCCACATATCAAAATGAACCATTTGAGTTGAAATAGATTCTTGAGTGAACGGTTGAACAAGAGAAGAAATTCCAAGAATAAACAAAATATTAAAGACATTTGAACCTATAATATTTCCAAGGAGAAGATCTGTCTCACCTTTACGAGCCGCAGCAATTCCTGTGGCAAGCTCTGGAAGAGATGTCCCAATTGCAATAACGGTCAACCCAATCACAGCATCAGGAATTCCAATAATAGAGGCACTAACTTGTGCGCCTCGTACCAAAAATTCAGCACCCAAAGCAATAAGAACAAGCCCAAGAACTAAAAAAAGGATCGCGACCCATGTATTTTTGTAAGGTGCCCCCTCTTCTTCTATTATTGGAGCAGGAGAATCTGTACTACTATGAGTTTTTATCTGCCAAATTATATAGAGGGTCAAAAGGGTCAGCATCAATACACCCGCAACAGAAGTAATCGCACCATAAACAAGCAACCCCATGAGAATGAGAGTGGCAAGGAGCATCATTACAATATCACGCCACAAGGCTCGTGGGCAGGCGATAAGAGGGGTAATACATGCGACAGCTCCAAGGACAAGAAGAATGTTCGCAACATTAGATCCGATAACATTCCCAATGGCTATCCCCCCTGATCCTTTAAGGTTAGCATTGATTGAAACAATCAATTCTGGCAAGGATGTTCCAAATCCAACAATTGTAAATCCAACAAAAAAGGCAGGAAGTCCAAATTTATTTGCAAGATACACGGATGTATTCACCGTTGCATCTCCACCACGAACAAGCATCCAAATTCCCAGCCCTAGTGCGCCACAAGCCAAAAACAGAATTTGACCTTGGTTTAACTCATCCATCTCAAGTTATCACTTTCATTTAATTATTAATTTTTAGGGAGTTGCAATTATAGAGAACTCTTTTGACCATCATCCCATTCCAGACCAAATCCATAGGCAAGATCCATTTCATTATGCCCAGGAAAGTACTCTGTATAGTTTGTCACGACAAGTCCATTTCTAATATTTTCTAAATTGGCAATCACACATAAACCTAAACCCTTCATATGTGCTGATAATGTCACGACAATAGGATGTTCATTAGGAACAGCAATTTGAATTTGAGGTTTAACTTGAGCCCAATCTAGTGCGCCATCATAAATATACACATACACAAGAATGCGTTTAATTTCTGACCATTTCTGACCATTGACAAGCATATACTCATCATCCCCCTCCGAATCACCTGTTCGTTCATCCCCTGATAAATGAATGTAAGGAGCGTTTTCTGAATCTCCAAACATCTTTCCAAAAGCTTGAATAGCTCCCCGTGTTCCGTCATGAAGCTCGTATAAACACCCAAGATCAAGATCAATATTGGCTTTTTTCTTTTTCTTTATAAGACCGAAAAGAGCTGTTTCTTCAACATACATGCTATCCCAAGCAGCCCCTACTCTAATCTTTTCAAACCCTCCTTCTGGTGGAGAGATAGAATATGATTCACCGCTACGTTTAATAAAATCATAATGTCCAGAGACATCCCCTGGATTCACATATCCAGAGGCGCCCTTTGCTGCCCCTCGTCCTGAAAAATGAGATCGAGATTTTGTGGCTTCAAGAATTGCGCTTTGTGATCCTTTATGACTCATAATATTAAGGGCTCCTATCCATTTTAACAGACTTAAAAATCTGCCTTAGATTATGCTATCCTATGAAAATAGGAAAGAAAAATATCAATTTTTTGGTTTAGCTTATTCTCCTTTGTCATTACATCTCTCTTATGGCATAAACAACAAGATGTTTAAAAATATACTAGGAAAATTCATTTTATGGTGCGTCTCTTTAGCACTCTTAGGATTACTCTTTGCGGTTATCCTAATCATTGGAGTTTTTCATCATTACAGCCAGGGACTTCCTGACCATACATTCTTAAAAGATTACGAACCCCCTGTCGTAACACGTGTCCATGCAGGGGATGGACGTCTGCTTGCTGAATTCGCACAAGAACAACGAATCTACGTTCCGATCGAAGAAATCCCAGATCTTGTTAAAAACGCCTTTATTGCAGCAGAAGATAAAAACTTTTATAAACATTCTGGTATAGATTTCAAAGCTGTCATGCGTGCTGTCCTCATTAATTTAAAAAATTATGGGTCAGAAAAGAGGATGGTTGGGGCGTCTACAATCTCCCAACAAGTTGCTAAAAACTTTCTACTTACCAATGAACAATCTTTTGAACGAAAAATTCGTGAAGCTCTTATCGCATATCGCATGGATAAAGCGCTTTCAAAAGATAGAATTTTAGAACTGTACCTTAATGAAATTTTTCTAGGGAATCGTTCTTATGGCGTAGGTGCTGCAGGTTTAAACTACTTTAATAAACCCCTCGATAAACTCACAATAAGTGAAGCCGCCTATCTTGCGGCTCTTCCAAAAGCACCGAATAACTATCACCCTGTTAGACACTATGATAAGGCACTAACACGAAGGAACTGGGTTCTCGACCGTATGGAAGAAGAAAGTTTTATCATAAAAGGTGAAGCTGCCCTCGCAAAAGCAACACCTCTTCAAACACGAAAACGCAGTACACAACATATTGTAGAAGCCTCTTATTTTTCCGAAGAAATCCGTCGTAAAATGATTGAATCTTACGGAGAAGATAGCATCTACAAACAAGGTCTCTCCATTCGTACAAGCCTAGACCCTCTTTATCAAGATTTGGCAATGGAGGCTCTACGTAATGGTCTCCAAGCTTATGATCGACGACATGGTTGGAAAGGCGCTTTAAGAAAAAATTCTGATGCCACAGATTTTCTTAATGTCCCCATTCAAAAAGGGATGCTCGATCATTGGGAACTAGCCTTGGTTAAAAACAAATCAGGTAAAATAGAAACTCAAGATGGTGGTAAAGGCGAAATTCGTAGTGATGATATAGAATGGGCAAAAGCCACATCTCCTTTAAAATCGGGTGATGTCGTTATAGTCGAAAGTTTAGAACATAATATTTATGCTCTCCATCAGGTTCCTAAAATACAAGGCGCCATTATTGTTATGGACCCTCATACTGGACGTGTCTTAGCGATGCAAGGTGGCTGGACATTTGACAACAGCGAATATAATCGTGCAACCCAAGCCTATCGTCAACCGGGCTCTGCTTTTAAACCTTTTGTCTATCTAGCGGCTCTAGAAGAAGGACTCACACCTTCAACACGTATTTTGGATGCCCCTTTTGAATATGAAGACCGCCCTGGGCATATATGGAGCCCTAAAAACTATGCAAACAACTATTATGGCCCTACACCTCTTCGTGTTGGTATTGAAAAATCTAAGAATCTAATGACAGTCCGCCTTGCTCACTATATTGGAATGGAAAAAGTTGTTGAAACAGCCACCCGTTTTGGTGTGACACCTGATTTAAAGCCTCATCTTGCCAATTCATTAGGATCTGCAGAATCAACGCTGCTCAAGATGACCTCTGGTTACGCTATGTTTGTGAATGGTGGGAAGAAAATTGCCCCTACATTCATTGATCGTATTCAAAACAGATACGGAGAAACTATCTTTCAGCATGACAACCGCCCCTGCTCTGCATGTGGTGGTTTAACTCAATGGAATTTTCAACCTGTCCCCGATATTCCAGATCAGCGACCTCCTGTCAGCAACCCTCAAAATGTTTATCAAATTGTTTCGATCTTAGAGGGCGTTGTAGAAAGAGGCACAGCACGACGTTTAGCCTCCTTAAATCGACCATTAGCTGGAAAAACGGGAACAACAAACGAGTCTCGAGATGCTTGGTTTATCGGATTTTCTCCTGATCTTGTTGTTGGTGTTTATACAGGCTTTGATCAACCGGCAACATTAGGTAAAAAAGAAACAGGATCTTCTCTAGCGGTTCCAATTTTTAAATCTTTCATGGAAGAAGCTCTGAAAGACACCCCTGCTACACCTTTCCGTGTTCCAGAAGGAATGCGTCAAATTCGTGTTAATCCTAAGACAGGACAGCGTGTTAGCCCTTTAGATGAGAATGGAATTTGGGAAGCTTTTATTCCAGGAACAAATCCTGAAAGCTCAGCATTTATTATTGATGGAAATACAGCGCAATCTTATGGAACTCCCTATTTGGAGGACTATATAGAGTCACAAAATGGAGAAGTATTTGAACCATATGGGAATGAGAGAACCTCCCCGTATGCACCTTCCTATGAACCTTACGCTCCTCAGCAGCCTTTACCAACTAAACGTCTCTATCCAAAAGAAACAGAAAGAAACAATCCAACAGGAACAGGCGGGCTATACTAAATATGGGAGAAAGAGATCAAACAACAGAACACTCATTGGCTGGAAACATATTGATGGCAACCCCTCATATTGGAGATATACGCTTTGATAAATCTGTTATTATTGTCTGTGTTCATGATCAAAATGGTGCAATGGGACTCGTTATTAACAAACCTCTCGCTGATTTAGATTTAACTGATTTATTATCTCAACTTCAGATCAAGCCCTCAGAAGATATTCAGATTAAACTTCCTGTTTATATGGGGGGACCTGTGCAACCAGAACGAGGATTTTTACTCCATTCTAATGCCCATAGCCAAAAAGACAGTACACGAGTAGGATCCAAATTTGCCATATCAGGGACGATAGATATCCTCGAATCTTTAACAAAAAAAGAAGCAGATCTCCCTAAGGATATTTTATTTATACTAGGATATGTAGGATGGGGGGCTGGACAATTAGAGCAAGAGATTAAAGACAATGCATGGCTCACAGTCGAGGCGACCCAAGAACTTATCTTCGAAACAGAGTCCAATAAATTATGGAATGATTCTATGGTGCACTTAGGTGTAAATCCCAGTATATTAGTTAGCCCTGCTGGACAGGCATAGATTCTAATATAAAACAGTGAGTTCTACGTGTAGACTCCTTGAGCTCGTATCACTTGTATGGCACTCTCATGAGATGAATTATTCTGTGCATGATCAAATCCAAAAAACATTTTTTCTTAGGCTTATAGTAAGCCTAAGTGTGACAAGTGTTCTCTGGATTATCATTTTATCTGCAAACACGGCATGGGGTGCAACGCTTAGAGCTTATGAGAAAGAAAATTCATCTCGTATTATTATTGAATCAACACAAGATGTTGCCTATACACTCAAACAATCTAGCTCTGACACCTATAAATTTGAACTTCTAAAAGATTCATTTGATACGACAGAGCCTATATCTCTTTCTAGAATTTCTGAAACCTCTATTGATACGCCTCAAACTATGACTCTGAAGCTAACCCCTTCAGCCACATTGAGACACTTCAAAATAGGGCAAAAAATTATTATTGATGTCCATGGAAAAGCCTCGCCATCCTCTAATTCTTCTAAGAAAAAAATAAAGACCATTTCTATTACAGAAAAAACAGTTCAAGCCGCCCCTGTTACTGTACCCCCTGTTGAACAAATAAAGGCAGAGGACCCCTCAAAAGTATCTATCACAGAGGATCATGTTGTTCAAATTACAACCGTTGAAAACATAACGCTAGCAGCCTTCACCCGTCAAAATTATCTATGGCTGGTCATCGATAAGCCTGACTTTTTGATCTCGCCTCAAATTCAAGGACAACAACAAGATTTATTTTCTCCTTTTGAACGCATTGAGCTTCCTCAAGCAACAGCTTTTCGAACAAAACTTCCCTCAACGAAATCTCCTCTCCACTTTTATGCAGAAGGCGGAGGACTTGTTTGGAGATTAATTTTGACACCTGACGCTAAAAAGATAAAAGAAGGTCAAGTTCTTACCTCAATAAATCAAGATTCCAAACAGCTATTAGCATGGAGAGACTTATTTGCTAAACGTATTATTAAGATCAAAGACCCTGATTTTAAAGATAAGATTACCGTCGTCACAACAGAAACCATTGGGAAGCCTCTAAATTATCAAACCGATTACATCGAATTACTTACACTTCCTTCCTTCGTAGGTTTTGCGTTTATTCCTAAAGTTGATGATCTAAAAACATCCATCTCACCAGAGAATGTCCTAATATCCAGAAACTCCGGCCTTCACGTTTCTTCTGAATCTGACCTTTTACCTCTATCATCAGAGCAATATTCTCAACACGCATCTAATACGTCGAATACAGAAGAACCTCCACCGTCTTTAAGCAATTATGAAGACATGAAACGGATTTTTCAATTTGGTAAATGGCAACAAGAGGGAGGAAAAGAGCTCCTTAATTATGAACGCCTTATTCTTTCAAAAATTTCAGGAGAAACACTAGAAAATCGTATTGAAGACTTAATACATCTCGCAAGGTTTTTGCTCTCCCATGACAGAACACCAGAGGCCATGGGGCTTCTTAATATTGTAGAGGAGCTGAACCCTGAAATTGTACAGAGCCCTGAATTTATTGCTGTAAGAGGTGCTGTGCACGCCTTAAGTGGACATTATGCTTCGGCCTTTGAAGATTTTAAATCTCCTCTATTGGATTCATTTGATGAAATTAAGCTATGGCAGGCGTATACATTGGCTGGATTAGAAGATTGGAATCAAGCCAAAGACCATCTTCCTCCCAACATAGGAATCACAAGTCTTTACCCCTTTCCTCTTCAACATAAAATAGCGCTTGTCCTTGCTGAAATTGTTCTCAGACAAGGACGCATTAACGATGGAGAGGATATGCTAAATCTTGCTGCACAGCATGAAGAAAAACTCTTACCTCCCGATATTGCGACACTTAACTACTTATATGGTGAACTCGCGCGTCAAAACAAAGATATAGAAAAAGCTATTTCATTTTGGAAACCTTTAACAAAAGGAAAAGATGATCTCTATCGTGCAAAAGCAGGACTTGCTTTGACACGTCTTTTGCATGAAGAGAATAAAATTTCTCCAGAAGAAGCCATTGATCGTCTGGAACGTTTAAGATATGCGTGGAGAGGAGATGATCTCGAAACTCGGATTAATTACCTACTTGGAAAAGCATATATAAATAATAAAGATTATATTCATGGCCTTACTATTCTTCGGAAGGCCGCCAGCCGTTCTCCAGACCCTGAATTAGCAAAAGAAATTGCTGCTTACATGGACACTATCTTCCGAAATCTTTTAACAACCGATGTCATAAACGATCTGGATCCGATAGATGCCATTACACTCTATGAACAGTTTTCAGAGCTTTCTCCAGCGGGAGAAGAAGGCTTTACTCTAATCCAAAACCTCGCAAACCGTCTCGTGGACATTGATCTTCTTGGGCGAGCAGCAACGCTCCTTAGAGATCAAATTGACGATGAACTCACAGGGCTAGAAGGCGTTAAGATTGCTCTTCGTCTTGCCAGTATTGAGCTAACAGACAATAAACCATCTCTCGCGCTCCAAAGCCTTTCTAAAGCCAAAAATTTTCTAGCTCCATATTTAAAAAATAAAAAAAATACGAAACAAGATTCAGATCGTATCACTGGCTTTCAATATGATATTGAACTCCTAAAAGCTTATGCTTACTCTCTGCTCAAACAGCCAGACAATGCTCTTGTGACTCTTTCTCGTCTTCATCAAAATAAACAAGTTTTAAAAATGCGTGCTGATATCGCATGGAAAGCAGAACGCTGGCAGGATGCGTCTGATGCATTAGAAGAGCTTATTAATCGTGAAAATATCAATCTTCAACGCCCCTTAAGTGATGAACATAGGGACCTTATTCTCAATTGGTCAATTACATTAGCGCTATCAGGCAATCGCTATGTTTTAAACAACAGTCGCGATCGTTTTAATAACGCGATGCAAGGAACAAGCAAAGCCAATGAGTTTGATGTTATTACACGTCCCCATAAGAACATTGCCCTTTCTGATCGTAAAACTCTTGAAAACATGATCTCTGAAATCAGTATTTTTAAAGGATTTCTAGAAAGCTATAAAAATCTATAAAAAGATAGTACGTACGGAATAAAATTATTGTTTATGATTTTATTCCCACAAAAAAGCATTAAAACCAAAACACCTCTTATCATACGATATATTCAAGATGTACGGTCTCGAATTTCATTGATACTCGACTATGACTAATTATGCTATAGCGTCCATCCATACATTACTTCTTGTAATTTCTTTCCTGCTATTTCAACAGTTTCTTTTTGATTTCCCACGATTTCACCACCTATGCGTTCATAAAAACGTCTACCGATCTTGTTATCTTCTAATACCCAACAATAAAAATTGGAAAAACCTTCTTGTTTCAAATAATCTGTGCATTTTTCAAACAATATCGTTCCAGCACCATGACCGTAATACGCTGGATCACTATAAATGGCATAAAGTTCTCCATCAAATTCAAGATTATATTTACGGGCTGCTCCTGCACTTATAAAACTGACAATCTCACCTTTATCTTCTGCGACGATAAGACATTGCCCTGAAGCATCAAGACCATTTATAATTTCTTCCCATCCTCTTTTTCTCTTCTCCACAGAGAGCTTATCAAGATAATCATCTGGAACCATTCCTTTATAAGCACTACGCCATGATGCAATATGGATTTGTGCAATTTTAAATGCGTCAGAAAGTTGTGCATTTCTAATTTTCATCCTATTTTTTCCTTTAAACATTTCATAAAGAGCATAGAAAGCACTGCTAAAGATTTTATTCTCAAACTATGTCTTGTAATACATAACCTGACTCAATTATAAAAATATGTCAAGTTAGATTTGGTGACAAAAAATAATTCTGGAAACTTATTTTAAAATAAGATAAAAACCCCTATTCATTTTTTTGTAGATTTTTTTAGAATATTATGTAATATGCGATTATCTTATTAAAAAAGAAAATGCTTAAATGCAAGGTAACAATGATAAAGAGGGAACTTTTTAAAATGACACCAGAAGAAAAACACCAGGCTCACAAACGCGCCTATAAGGAATCAGAAAAAGATATAAGACATTATGATACGGCAACAGGATCAACACTCAGACCTCATTTTTTCTTACCATCTGAAATTCCTAAAGTAACTACTGTCGTCTCATTGGTAAGAAATCAGGCACCTAAAGAACCCTCTATCCCTAGAGATTACGCAGGCCAAAACTCAGGCTTACTTTCACTTACTGCCAGCTAGATTATTAAACAACAATATTGTAATGCCATGCCCCTGAATAAGGGTCTTGGTAAAGATCGACATGAGTCTGAATCGTAGACTCATCCTCACCGTCTTGATGTTCAGAGGACTCTCCTTGATGGATATGAGCCTCTAAAACACCTTCTTTATTTGACTGATCAAAGAAGAATTCTCCTCCAGAAAATGATAAATCAATATCTCCAGATTCAATATCCAACCCTAAATTTTGAAGGGCCTGCTCTAACATTCGTGAATCTCTTTGTAAAAGCATATAGGTGGATTCTTTTTCTGTAACCAATGCGACCTTAAGCTTATTTTGAGAGTCCATGGCGATATCAGCCTTTACACGTCCCAAATCAGGTGGATCAAGAAGAACAGAAAGCTTTTGCTCCATCCCTTTACCTTTTTCAACACCGGTTGCTTTGTGTATAACAGCCACCATAGTTTGTGTCGCCTGATTCATTTGCCCTGCCTGATGAGTTCCTAAAACATTTGGAGCTTGCATCGTTTGTAAAAGAGACGCTTCAGGTGAAGGTACAGGAGGGGCAAAAGATAAAA
>JAJFGT010000011.1 GCA_021776015.1 Alphaproteobacteria bacterium | reverse complement strand
CGTAATTCAACAAATACGTACACAGAACCTAAAATAGTTGAACAAACAGAGAAAAAATCTCGTTCTTCTTATGCCGCTCAGGCCTACCAGAAAAGATCAGGAGAGCAGCATAAATCTACGCATATCACCGATACATCTCCCCTAGATGAGGATCAAGTGGTATTGGCAGCTAAGGACAGAGCTATTGTTGAACAGCTTTTACAGGATTTAGAAGAACTTCAAAAACAAGATGTAGATTACCTTGTGATCTCGCGCCGAGGAACATTTTTTGAAAGTGTTAAAGACTCGATTCAAAATGCTCGCCTCAGTCACCTTAAGACAAATTGAGCTTATACCCTTCTTCTGTGGTTACCAACCATGTTGGATTTGAAGGGTTTAATTCTACTTTTTGTCTCAAACGGTAAATATGAGTTTCAAGTGTATGTGTTTCAATATTTTGGCCGTATCCCCAAACAATCTCTAAAAGAGTCTCTTTTTTAATGAGGTGTTGCGGCTGTTGGTAGAGGCATAATAAAATATCCTGTTCCTTTTCAGTTAAAACAGTCTTTTTCTTCGATTGTATGTCTTCTAAGATACCTTCTCGTGGCCAGAGTGTATATATGCCCAAATCAATCTCTTTAAGGGGTCTCCGTATAGATTTTTCTTCTTGAAAAATAATTTTAGAAATATCATCTAAAAGTCTTCCCAATCTGACAGGTGTTGAAATGGCATGAAAAGAACTTATATCTGTCTCTGTGCTCTCTTCCTTATGGATAGTAAACCCCCATCGATGTCCTTCCTTTCTTTCTACGTGAATTTCATAAGGACTCATATTTTCTAGAAGAGGAACCAGACCAAGCATTTCTGTAAAAAAAGACTGTGAGTTTGTGTGTAGAGTTAAAATCAGTGTGTTCATGAAGTCTATCTTATACAAAGAGGGATCATTTTTCACCCCCTTTACTCTCCAAAGTAGGAAAAAGTGTCCGTATATCATTTTTATAGAGTTTTACTTGGCACAGAGATTGCAGTGTCTAAATATAAAATAGAGAGAGATGATTAATAGAATGAATACAGTATATCATATGACCCAAAATTCTCGTACAGCAGGAAGTATGCCTGTTTGGGGTTCGGCACCATCCTCTCAAGATCAAGACATAAAAAAATTAGATATTCAGGGTATAAATAACGAAATATCTCATAACTCGTCAAAAGAGACATTCGGCTTTAGAGACTTAATTGACATGGTGAATCCACTCCAACATATTCCTTTGGTCAATATTGCATACCAAAAGATAGTAGGAGATGAAATTAAACCAATTTCTAAAATTGTTGGGGGTGCTGTTTTTGGTGGTGTTCTAGGTGCAGGAAGCGCTTTAGCCGACGTTGCTATTACAGCACAAACAGGAAAAAATATAGGAGAGCATGCCCTAGCGTTTGCAAGTCAAACAACAGCGCCTTCTCAGCCTGTTAAAAGCTCTACAGAGCCTCCTAAAAATGACCACCCAGAAGATAATTTAAATGCAGTCCTTGTTGCTCTTGAAGAAATGGATGCTCATTCGGCTATAGCTTATGCTGATCTTGGGGGTCAAAATTTCAAACGATATGAGACTCAGCCTGTAGCGCAGGGACGTACAGCAGGTCATAGGGTAGAAGAACATTTTGATTTAACAGCTCACAAAAATATTCCCGTACGTGAACCTATTACAGAAGTTAGAATGGGAGTATTACCTCCTCGCCGGCAATTTTAAGTAAGATTATCCCAATCCCAAAACCGGTGGTTTAAATGTAGGATAGGAAGCAGCAACATTTAGTTGTTGTCCACCGTTGATAATGCCAAGTTGTTCATCGTGATACTTAATCATGTTGAAGGAAGCTATTTCTTCTTGAGATAATTCTTGCATATCAGCAAAGAAGTCTTCTTGCCCCATTTTATTCACAACGGTATGAGTGGCTTCTTGAATACCCTGTTGAGGGATTCCTTGTTGGAGGGGTTGTAACACTGGAACCGCCTCATCTGCATAGGATGCATAAGAAGAGCTGCTATCAGTTAAAGTCAATTCATCAACTTCTTCTCCTTTTGCACCAAAGCTTTTGAAGTACGAAGATCCATCATCGTGTCCTTTTAGTCCAGATCTTATAGTGTTGAAGGCGCTGATTCCTGCAATGCCCATTCCTAGGGGTCCTAGACCCACAGCTGTTAATCCTGCGGTTAGTAGACCTGCCCCGACATTTTGTGCGAGCATACCGCTCATCCCCATCGAAGTAGATGCTGATTCTGAAGGTTCTCCCATAGATGCTTGAACAGATTGTCGTATATCATGTGCTACAGCTAAATTTTGAGTCCCAGCATTTATCGCAGCAACATGTGCCTGAGGGTTGCTAAATTGTGTCCCTTGGGCATGACTGATGTCGAAACGGAATCCTGCTCCATTTGCGATTTGTGTTAAGCTGTGCTGGTTAGTAGACATAAAAATACCTTTTTTCTTCTGTTCTTTATATTGGCATATAATAGTTAAAGAAATCTAAAGAAACCTGTAAGAAATTCTTTATAAAGCATTTTTTAGTTTCGTAAAGAATTTTTGTAATTGCCCTTAGTGTCCTAATGTAAACTCAAAACAGTGTTTTTTATGATATTTCATAGGGTTATATTTCATTAATTCTTGTCTGTTTGGTCAGTGACGCAAACGGGAATAAAGTGATTATCTTTATATTCTAGAGTTAAATCCATATTTTTTGTGATCTTTGTCGCATCTGTGACGGGGACATTATGGGCGTCTCGGACAACAACAAACCCTCTTTCTAATGTCGCTTTAAACGACAGTGAATTTAGCATCCGTTCTAAAGAACCCAATGTTTTTTGATGTGTTTCGCAGATTTTATCTTTTTGATATTCTAACCGTTCTGTTAAGTTCATAAGAGATTTTTCTTTCATCTCTATGATATCTTTGGGGTGACGAAGTGCTGAGGATAATTTAATAAGATTCGTTTGTATTTTATCTGTAAAACTCTTAAAAACATGAGTTAATGTATCAGAGAGAT
>JAJFGT010000002.1 GCA_021776015.1 Alphaproteobacteria bacterium | reverse complement strand
GTTCACGCCTTCCAGCCGACAACGATGTGATTTGCACACTCAAAGACGACTGCGTTACACAGTTGGCGAAGGACATGGGAAGTTCGCGCACAGCAGCAGCCATGGAGTTATGGCGCGACAAGCTTGCAGGAGCGGTTATTATCATAGGCAATGCACCAACCGCGCTTTACCGATTGTTTGAAATGCTTGACGAAGGCGCGCCGAAACCAGCCGCCATTATTGGGATGCCGGTTGGTTTTGTTGGGGCCGCTGAATCAAAGGACGAGCTAGCAAAGCGAACTGACGTGCCGTGGAGTATTGTCCGCGGGCGTAAAGGTGGAAGCGCCATGGCCGTCGCCGCACTCAATGCTCTCGCCAGTGATCAGGAATAGAGATGACAGACACCCGAGGCACAATAATTGGCGACAGATCGCCGATGCCCGACACTGCTGGCACGCTTTATTGCGTCGGTCTTGGGCCCGGCGATCCGGACTTGATGACAGTCAAGTCCCGGCGCCTTTTGTCGACGGCTAAAATCGTGTCGTACTTTCACAAGCGCGGCAAGCGCGGAAACGCGCGGACGATTGCCGATGGTTTGTATAGCGACACGGCACTCGAGTTGCCGATGGAATATCCCATTACGACCGAAGCGCTTGTCGAAAGTAGTACGTACCAAAACGCATTGACGTCATTCTACGACGACAAAGCTCACGACCTCGCCGAACGCTTGCGGGCCGGCGACGACATCATTGTGCTTTGTGAGGGAGATCCCTTCTTCTACGGCTCATTTATGCACCTCTATTTACGGTTGCGTGAAACACACAACATCGAAGTCGTACCGGGCGTTACTGGCATGTCGGGGAGCTGGACAAACTCCGGCCACCCTATCACCTACGGCGACGACATTATGAGTGTATTGCCGGGCACGTTACCAGAAGACGTACTCGCTCTCCGCTTGGGCCAATGTGATGCCGCTGTCATCATGAAGATTGGTCGTAACATGGCGAAGGTGCGCCGCGCATTGACGTCTGCCGGACTTGCAGCGCGGTCAATTTACGTTGAGCGTGGTACGATGACGGACGAGGTCATCATACCGCTTTCTGAAAAGGCGACCGATACCGCACCGTACTTCTCTATGATCCTTGTACCAGGGCAGGGGCGGCGTTTATGAGCACCCACCTTAAAGGCAACCTCACCGTCGTTGGTCTCGGCCCCGGCCCTGACGAATGGGTGACACCGGCAGCGCTTGATGCTGTCACCAAAGCACAAGACTTACTGGGCTACATCCCTTATCTCAACCGTATACCGAACCGTGAAGAACAAACGAAGCATGCGTCGGACAATCGCGAAGAAATCACACGCGCCAATGACGCTTTAGCGCTTGCCGCGAGCGGTCGTCGAGTTGTTGTCGTTTCCGGCGGTGACCCGGGTGTATTCGCCATGGCAACCGCCGTTTGCGAAGCGATCGATCATGGACCTGGGGTCTGGCGCGACATCGATATCCGCATTGAGCCAGGCGTTACGGCAATGCTGGCCGCGGCGGCCCGCGTTGGCGCCCCTTTGGGGCATGACTTCGCAGTAATTTCGTTGTCAGATATTCTCAAACCGTGGGCGGTAATTGAAAAACGGCTACGTCTTACGAGCGAAGCCGATCTCGCAATCGCCCTTTACAACCCAGCTTCAAGAACGCGCAAAGAGCAAATTCAACGCGCATTCGACGTGATGAAAGAATCACGCGGGCACAATACACCTGTCGTTCTCGCCAAATCTGTCGGCCGTAAAGAAGAAACCCTCTCGGTAACGACATTGGGCGAGACCAACATTGCACAAATCGACATGCGAACGCTTGTCATCGTTGGCTCCAGCGCAACTCGTGTCATCGCGCGTGGCGACCAACTGCCGCTCGTTTACACAGAACGGTTCGTCAAGGAGACGTAATGCGCTTCCAACCAAGCCATAGCCTTATCGACCGATGGAACCTTTACAGCGTAATTCGCGATGGGCGGCTTTGGTCGTTCAACGACGATCACCGGAAGGCCAAGCTCTCGTGCGGCTCCAATCTTCGACGCCGTTGCCTTACCGCCGGAATTCTTTGTCACGACCACGTCAATCTTCTTTGCTCGAAACAATGCAATCTCGTCGTCAATGCGAAACGGTCCAAGTCCTGTGATGATTTCATGGTGCGTCATGGCAGCCGGGACATTGGGCGGATCAATGACGCGAATGACGTAGTGATGTTGTGGTTTTGCGGCAAATGGGTCCAACGACTGGCGACCAACACCAAGAAACACACATTGCTTTGTGTTCGCCAAAGCTTTGACAGCCGCTTCGAGACTTGCCACACACGTCCAGTTGTCGCCGGAAACCGCGCTCCACGCCGCACGTTCAATGCGGACCAGAGGGACGCCAACGTTATCGGTGGCTTGGACAGCATTAGAACTCATTTGCGCGGCAAAAGGATGCGTCGCATCGATCACAACGTCAAATGGGTCAATTCGCAAGAACGCAGCCAACCCCTCTGCGCCGCCAAACCCGCCAACGCGAACTGCAACGGCACTGGGTTTGGGAGATTGCGTACGCCCAGCCAATGTCATCAAGACATCAAAGCGGGCATCACAACTGAGGCGTTCGGCCAACTTGCGGGCTTCGGTCGTGCCGCCCAACAAAAGAATGCGTGTGGTCATGAGATTGAGGTGCTCCTGTGAAGTTCGATGGCACATCAGGCCCCTGGCTGTCCATCATCGGTTTGGGCGAGGACGGTCGTGACGGTCTGTCGAAAGCAGCGCTGTCGCTAATTCAGACGGCAAAACTCGTCGTCGGCGGTAAGCGTCACTTGGCATTGGTTGGCGATCTCGCACAAAACACACTCATATGGCCAACACCGCTGGACACTGCCTTTCCCGACATACTCGAGTTGCGGGGCCAGCCCGTCGTTGTGTTGGCATCTGGTGACCCATTCAACTACGGCGTCGGCGTCAAGCTGTCGCGACATCTCGAGCCGCACGAATTCATTTCGCTGCCACAACCGTCGGCCTTTTCGCTTGCAGCTAACCGTTTGGCTTGGGCCCTACAAGACACCATCTCTCTCGGCCTTAACAGTCGGTCAATTGAGAGGCTGTTGCCACACCTTCATAATGGGGCGCAAATTCTGTCTCTCAGCCGCGACGGCACCACGCCCAGCAAGGTCGCCAAGCTGTTGTGCGACAATGGCTGCGGCACCTCAACCCTGACCGTGCTGTCAGCGATGGGCGGCGGCAACGAAGATTTTTGGTCAGGTCCTGCGGAAACTGTTGGCGAGAAAACATTTCCAGATCTCAATATGATGGCCATTTACGTTGTT
>JAJFGT010000001.1 GCA_021776015.1 Alphaproteobacteria bacterium | reverse complement strand
AAATTCCTAAATAGAATGTCAGTGTGTTCATTTGTAAAAGAATTAAAAATCCTCCGCTCAAAAGAACGATAAGAAAGATGATGGCTTTCTTATGAGTGATCTCTCCTGAAGCAAGAGGTCGTAAAGCTGTGCGTTCAACTTGTTGATCAAGGTCTTTATCCCAAAGATCATTGATAATGCACCCTGCTCCACGCATGATCACAGCACCAATAGAAAAAAGAACAAGCATTTTAAAATGTTCTGTTGTCCAGCCATGATACTGCCCCGCAAGAGTCATTGACCAGAGCGCTGGTAGTAGCAAAAGCCATGTCCCAATAGGGCGATCCAAACGCATCATATATAAAAATGGTTTTATTTTTAGAGGAAAGCGTTCAATCCAAGGTAATTTTCTGATATCTGTATATGTAGTCATGAAAAATAAATATTCTAACAAATGTCCTAGGCTTTATGTAGACGATAGACTCCAAGATGGTCAAGCCATACCTCTGTCCTCATCACATTTTCATTATCTTTCTTCTGTATTACGTTTGACGGGGGGTGATTCTGTTCGTGTCTTTAATGGAAAAGATGGTGAATGGCTTTCTGCCTTCCATCCTATCACTAAGAAAAGTGGTGAAATAGAGCTCTCTCATCAAATTCAAGTTCAACCCACATTGACACGCCGTGTACATTTACTCTTTGCTCCTATCAAAAAACAGCGGATGGATTTTATGATTGAAAAGGCTGTGGAGCTTGGAGTAACCGATTTGCATCCTGTTTTGACACAGAATACAAATATTCAAAAAATAAATAAAGATCGTATCGTTTCTCAAATTATTGAAGCGGTAGAGCAATGTGAGAGGCTTCGTCTTCCGATACTTCATGAAGTTCAACCTTTGGAAAAGAAATGTTTAGAATGGGATGTTTCCATCCCTCTTTTATTTGCAGTGGAACGACATGAATGCCCCCATATCTCCGTCTTTCATGAAAATAATAACGCTCAGAATCAAATTGCGCTCCTTATTGGGCCTGAAGGGGGATTTACACAGGAAGAACAAGAGAGACTTCTTTCTTTAAAATCGATTTCTCCTGTGAGCTTAGGAAATTATATTCTTCGTGCGGAGACGGCAGCTCTCTATGGTCTCACATTTTTGTGTTAGGAAATTTAGTTTTTCCTAATGGCCATCGAGGTCTGGCAGGAAAAGAGAGAGGGTGAGATACCCCTTTTTGCAAATATTCAATCCCATTCCACGCAATCATGGCTCCATTATCTGTACAAAGATTCAAAGGAGGGGTTATACATTCAAAGCCATGAGCTTCTGATGTTGTTTTTATACTTTCATAAATGTATCGATTAGCAGCAACACCTCCAACAATAACGAGTTGATTTAAAGGTGTTACGGATCGCTCTGCTGCCATAATTATGGCATGCTCTAGTCGATCTTTCAGAATATCAACAATTGTATTTTGAAAGCTATAAGCTAGATCACAAGCATCCTCTTGTAAAATATCTCCTTCTGGTACGTTTTGAATATATTTTCCAATAGCTGTCTTGAGCCCAGAAAAGGAAAAATCGCATCCATCTCGTTTATATAAAGGTTTAGGAAGAGGGTATTTCTTGAGAGCATTCTCAGTATTCAAACATTTTTGTGCCAGTTGTTCTATATAGGGGCCTCCAGGGTAGGGAAGTCCCATCATTTTAGCAGTTTTATCAAAGGCCTCTCCTAATGCATCATCAATAGTCGTGCCAAGCTCAATCATGTTGTCAACATCTTGAACGAGAAGAAATTGTGTATGTCCTCCAGAGATGAGAAGAGCTAAATAAGGAAATTGAATATTATTTGTTAAACGAGGTGTCAGAACATGAGCCGAAAGATGATTTATAGCAATAAATGGTTTTTCGTATGTTGCAGAAATGGTTTTCCCTGCCATCATTCCAATCATGACTCCTCCAATGAGCCCTGGCCCACTTGTTGTCGCAATAGCAGAAAGATCTTCATAGGAAATTTTAGCCTCTTTCATCGTATCCACAATCATGGAATCTAAACGATCAAGGTGTTCGCGTGCGGCAATTTCTGGAACAACACCACCATATTTTTTGTGGATGTCTATTTGAGTAAAAATCGTATGAGCGAGGATCTTTTTTTCATCTGTTACAACAGCCACGGCTGTTTCGTCACAGCTTGTTTCTATTCCTAATACAATACTCATTCTCTTGCCCTCATTATGCTAACAAGTGCCATACTCATCTTGAAACAGCAAGATGTATTTTGCATTGCAATTTTAGAAGTGATCGTATAAATCTTTGTTTCGAATGAAGAGATAGGATATATATTAGGTTGCTTATGATTGATCGAAAATTACGTATTGGGACGCGGGGCAGTAAAATGGCTCTTATGCAGGCCAATCAGGTGGGGTGTGCTTTGCAAGCCGCTTACCCAGACCTTAAAATAGATATTACTGTGATTGAAACATCAGGAGATTGGAAGCCAGAACATGGTGAGACATCTTTATCTGAAGCTGATGGTGGAAAAGGGCTGTTTGCAAAAGAAATTGAACAGGAACTTCTTGGAAAAAAAATTGATATTGCCGTTCATTCCGTGAAAGATATGTCCTCTTTCCTTCCTGCAGGATTATCTATGCACCATTATCTTAAGCGAGACACGCCTTGTGATGCACTGGTTTCTCATGTCTATACGTCTTTTGAAGATTTACCTCAGGGGGCGACTATAGGATCAGCAAGTGTTCGACGGAAGGCCGCTCTTCTCCATAAACGCCCTGATCTAAATATTGTGAATATTCGAGGAAATGTTACAACGCGTATTAAAAAAATGCTTGCAGGGAGTGTCGATGCCCTAATTTTAAGTGCTTCTGGACTGGAAAGAATAGAACAGACATCTTTCATTCAACATATTTTCTCTATAGAAGAAATGCTTCCTGCTTGTGGACAGGGTACGATTGGTATTGAATTTAGAACAGAGGACACAGATATCTGTGATTTGCTGGCGCCTATCCATGATTTTGAAACGGGTTTATGTCTTTCTGCAGAACGGGCAGCTTTGCGAGCTCTGAATGGATCATGTCGAACACCTATTGGCGCCTATGCAGTGATTGAAGGAGGCTTGATGTCTCTGACAGTTACTGTTTTGAGACTTGATGGCACGAAGCTTTGGACAGAGACGGCCACACAAAAAATAGATGAAGATATAAAAGCAGATCAATTTGGTTTTAAGTTAGGGTTAAAACTAAAAGACATGGTTGAACCTGATATTATTTCTGATCCTATTCGTTTGTCATGCTAAAAAAATCATCAACGGCTTTATCTAATTCTTCTGTATCCACTTCGTAAAAAGTATAAGATAATGTGATCCATTGAACATCATCCATATAAGGATCTGTATCAAAGGCAGGGTCAATATAGAAAACAACAGGCATAGAGATTTGATCTCCAGCGGTTAATGTCTGTTCTTGAAAGCAAAAACATTCTGTTTTGTGAAAATATTTTCCAACTTTTGGCGGTGATACATTATAAACAGAAGTTCCTGTAATTGTTTTTGATGCTTTGTTTCTTGCTTTATAAGATACAAGAGCTTGAGCTCCAATATGAACGGTAATATCTTTTTGTTCTGGAACAAAGTCCCACATAAAATTTCGTTCTGTATCAGCATTAAATTTTACAGTGACAGTTCGATCTAAAACAACATTAGGCGTTAATTGAGAAACTTGTGTTGTTCCTCCCCAGCCGGTGACTTGACAAAAAATACGATAGAGAGGGACGGAAGCAAAAGATAGTCCCACCATGGCAAAGGCCACACAAAAAACAAGAAGTAGCGTTCTCGTATTCTTATTCATTTGTATAACCTAAAATTATCCATAATTTAGTTAGGTGTGTTTTTGGCGGCTGTCGCTTCTTGTATAGCCTGAGTTTGTGCGGCTTGTGCTTCCATAGATGCTGCCGCGTCTTGTCCTGACTTCACGCCTTTAATGCCACCTTCAAGACCACCAAGACCTTGTTGAAAGACCATACCTCCTCCGATAGCAGCATATTGTGTTAGGCTTTGTGCTGCATCTTCTGAGTTATCTCCAAAGCTTGTTACGTTTGATCCCATCCAACGTAAAATACTATTTGGGATCATATCAATAAGTTTGAAAGAAGACAGTGCCATCATATACATGATCACAGCGTAAATAATAAGGAAGAAGAATTCATCCACTCGTCCTCGTGACCATGAAATAGCTTGTGCAACGGTTCCTCCTCCTGAGGCTGCAGGGTCTTGAGAGTTAAATCCAGAGACGTTAACCGTTACAAGATCCCATATGTTATTTAAAATGGCAGCCATTGCAGCAAAGATAAGGATGGAGGCCAAAAGGCCAAACACAATTAAGATAGGTCTGAGGAATATTTCAAAAATAAGATAATACCCATTCAAAGCACCTTCCCCTGGCAAACCATCTCCGTCAATACGTAGATGTCCGAGTGCCCAAAGAGGGGCTCCCACCATAGCTTCAAAAATGGATTTAACCCAATTTCCTACAGCAAAGAAGAAGTAAACAAAAGGTAGAAAAGGAATAACGTAGAAAAGTACAAATCCAATGGTAAGGGCAAGTCCAGCAATTCCAAATGAAGCACTCATCCCTGTACATCCAATATCACTTCCGGCAGCACAGGCAACCCCTCCAGCAGCTCCTATTCCTAGATTTAGGATAGCACTTTCAATCAGACTTTTTCCTACGCCTGCGAGTTGTGCTAAAGGATGAATATCTCTGTTTTCAGGGCTCCTGAGGTTAAAAAGACCTTCCGTTCCAAATAATAGATTTAGAGCGTCAACCAGAGGATTTCCTGTGGGTTTTTCTATAGATGTTGATTCTGCTGTGTGAGAATTTTTAAAGATGTCGTGGTAAACTTCTGCGGCAGAGGACTCACTGGCACGCGAATAGTTGATAACATGTCCCTTAATAGTAGAGCTAAAGCTATTCACAATATCAGAAAATCCCTCATCCAGCATTTCATGTTGCATGGCGGATGTCAGCATTGTTTTTGGATATGATTTGATATCAGGAAGATTTCGAGAGGCACCAACCATTGCTCCATTCATTTGTGCAATTCGATTATACCAAATTCCTGCGCCCCCCCATCCACGTTCGACAAGCTGAGCAGGTAAAAGGAAATCAGAGGAGCCTTGTTCAGCAAGAACCCCAGCAGTGATAATGGTTTTGATTCCTGCTAAATAAGTATCGCCTAAAACAGTAAAGTCAGTGGCGGTTGCCATAGGAGGAATCCACATTGGTGGAGAAGACCAGTCTTTGGAGAAGAGAGGGGCTGGAGATAGAAGCTGACGTGGAATCAAAGGGTACATTTCTAGGGCATAATGAAGAGCAATATCTCTCATATTTCCATCGTTCCACATCTTAGCAATTAAATCATAGTACTCTTTTTGAATTACAAGAGCTCCAGGTTCATACAAAGCTGAGTTTTTGAGAACAATCTCTCCACAATGAGGGAAAACTCCTCCTTTTTCCATAGCATAACGATCAGAATTTAACTCTCCAAAACGGATTAAAATGTCTCCGTTTTCGTAAAAAGCACGGGCATTTGCATAGGTCGTTGTAGGAAGTGTAGCGGGAATTCCTGCAGCAGCAGGAGCAGCGGCATTACTGCTTGATTGAACCGAATGTGAGTCTGCATAAGGCATTCGGTTGGGGGCTCCTACAGCTTTTACAAGCCATGGACGAATAGCATTTCTTTGATTGGCAGTGAGCGCTAGTTGTGCACCTAATGGATAGGTTCCTCCTCCCTGTTGTAGAGCAGCATCTTCCATAATAGCACAAGCTTTAGCAAGAATCATGAAGGTCACAAGTCGTTT